>JAHDII010000129.1 GCA_020630895.1 Saprospiraceae bacterium | reverse complement strand
AAATGATATTTCATTTTCAGTTAATAAAAATTGTCCTAAATGAATACATGTTTTGGGGATAAATGAAAAATGATCGTGAAGAGAAAAAATAATTCCTTCAGATATATCTTTTAATGATGCTAAAACCATTGGTGTTTCAAAAGACCAAATAGAAATATAATCATTCCCAAAAAAAAGACTTAGAAAAAAAAGAGCAATAACAATAAATATAAAAAAACGATTTCCAGTTAGATGCGACATCAATAATAAATATTATCTTTTTGATATAAAAAAAGTAAAGTTTATTTATCAACAATCTTTCCTATTTTATCAGAAAGAAGGTTGATTGAATCAGATTGATGAATAATTGTTTTTCTCATTTCTCTAATTTCATCTCTCAACATATTTCTAATATTTTGAGGAGAAGGCAAAAATGGACTTATTTTAGCTCTTACATACCAAATTTCTCTTACATCACTAATATTAACTTTATAAGGCTCGTAAAAACCATTATCAGAATATAAAATTAATTCCTTATTCTCTGTTATTTTATTTTCAATTCTCTTAACTACCACATCACCTCTAGTAACAATTACATACACATAATTATTTTTTAGAGCATTCTCCCAAAGAGTAGGTTCTAAAAAACTACAAACTACTTTATCTCCTTCAAACAAAGTAGGTTCCATACTATCTCCTGCTACATCAAAAGAACGATGTGTTCCCACCTTATATTTATAATCAGGTAAAGTATAAGTAGGCAAGTCTTGTATAAATTTAGGATCTGTAACATCTCCTGCATAACCTGCTTGAGCAGGTACAGGTACATGAACAATCCTTTCATCTTCTTGCGAATTAGCTACAATCGTTAAAACTCTAAAACTCTTATGATTTTCTTCACTCATAAACATAGGACCTTCTCCTGTAAAAATATAAACAGGATTCATCTTATATTTCATAACAGCTTTTCGTAACAATTCTATAGTTACATCTCTTCGCCCTTTTAATATTTCGCTTAAACTTTGTGGCAAATAATCCAATGACATAGCAAATTGACGACTAGATCTCACTCTATTATCTTCTTTTAGCTTATCATGACATTTTATAAATCTCTGAGTTACAAGGCTATTCATATATAATTATATAGTTTTAATCATCTCAATGATACAAAAGTAATGTTTTTGATGATATAAAAGCAAATAAACGACACAAAATCTATGCAAAAAAGTGATAAAAAAAGGTGTTAGGCAATTGCCTAACACCTTTTTGACATTTATTATCTAGAAAAATTAACGGAATAATTCATCATAAATAAAGCTAATATATGCTTGACGACCTACATTAGCAGCACCAACTGCTGTACGATATTCATCATTTAATAAATTAGCAACACCTAATTTTACTGTTGATTTGATTGGTGGAATTTTAGCAGATATTTGCATATCCATAACACCATAAGAATCTACAAGACCATCAGCAAAACTTGCTTGCCATTCATAAGAATCTGTCCAACGGTAGCTAATATTAAATCCTAAACCTTTCCAAATATCAGAATTTCCAATACTCACTCTAAAACGGTGTTCTGGAGTATTGAAACTTGGACGGAAATCAGGATCACTTTCTTGGTCAAAGAATAACTTAGAATAACTATAATTAGCACCTATTTTAAAGTTTTTAGGTAAAGAATATTCAGCATTGAACCCAGCACCTAAAGTACTTACATCAGCAGAAGCATTTCCATATAATTGGAATACTTCAAAAGTACCTGCTCCTACACTTGGTATAGCAGAACCATCAAGAACAGAACCAAAAGCAGGAGTTATTACTTGATATTGAGAAATAAAATCTTCATATTTATTAAAATAAACATTAGCATCAAAGAATAAATCTTTTGTAGGAAGACCTTTATATCCTAATTCATATACAGTAACTTTTTCTGGTTGAACATAATCAACTGTTGCTTTTTGTAATAAACCAGCATTAGCTATGGCAGCTTGTTGTTGATCCATTCCACCTGCTACAGCAGCAGCTACAGCACCACTAAATTGTTGCACAGAAGTAAGTGTATAAGAATTATCTCTTACCATTGTTCCTAAAATAGTTGCTTGTTGATTTGCACCATAGAATCTATCTACAGACCAATTTTCCATATTTTCTTGAGTCGTTCCTAATAAGATAATTGCTCCTAAATCTAAAGAGATATATTGAGGTTGAGTATCTGGATTTCTATGACCTGTTTGCCAAGAAGCACGTAAATTATGTTGACGATTTTCTCCTAAGCTGTAAACTAAAGAAGCACGAGGAGAAATTTGTCCTTTAAAGTTTTGACTCTTATCATAACGAACAGATGCAGTTGCACTTAAACGCTCATCTAAGAATTTTTTAGATAATTGAACATAAGTACCATACTCAGAAATAGGAATTGTTTCACTAAATCCATTTTCTCCATCATTGAAAATAGTTCCTCCTGAATCTAAAATAAAGTGACGATAAGAACCTCCAATTAAAACATCCATAAAGTTCTTAATATGTGGAGCTAAATTATAATTTCCTTCAGCATGATATAATTTAGTATTATCAATAAAACGAGAACCATTTGCTAAATCGGCATAATTACTGATGAAATCTTTTACTCTACCAAATTCTGAGGTACCAGGTACCAATCTATCTCTATCTTCTCTTTGCCAAATACCTGGCACTGTTTGAGGAAGACCTAAAATAATTTCAGATAAAATAAAATCTAAAACACCTGCTTGAGTAGCACTCAAATTATTATTGTTCAATAAATTAGAATCCGCAAATGCTCTTGCTGCATCATGATCAAACGGTGCTGGAGCAATACCATCAAAAATACCTGGAATAGCACCTAAAGCACCATTATAAGCTAAAATATAATCTAAAAACCAATTTTGATCACTCTTAGCATAACGATTAATATTAAATGCCATAAATTTAGTATCATAAGAATTACCTGCATTTTCGATAGTGGTATAACCTCTCAACATATAATTATCTCCTTTCAATTCTAATTTATGTTGTTGAAGGCTTAATCCTCTTAAACGGTAACGATTTGCTCCTTGATACACAGATTGTCCAGAACCAAAACGGTAATTATAAATTAATTCAGCATTTTTTCCTGCTTTCCAATGAACAGCACCATCCATTTTATAACTTGTAGCATCAAAATCATCATCTACTAAATCTAATTCTTCATAACCTGTTCTAGCAACTCTTGTAGGAATGCTTAAACCTGTAGATGGATCAGTTAAAGGAATAGAAGTAGCTACTTCATCTCCATATTTATTAATACCATCATAATCAGGATCAGTAATAGCACCACCATCAATATCATTATAATCTATAGCATGCCAATCTGTACCTTGAAGGGCAGAAAAGTTGAATTTAATAGCTACTTTATCAGAAAGAGGTTTAGCATATCTAAATCCAAATTCTCCAAAAGGTTTTGTTCCTGCAGAACTTGCTTGTTGAGTAATTCCTCCTTTTAACATTACACTTAAACCAGGCTGATAAAAAGGATCTTTACTTCTCATCAACAAAATACCATTAAAGGCATTAGGTCCATATAATGCTGAAGCAGCTCCTGGAACTAATTCTACACTATTAACATCTAACTCTGAAATACCGACCAAGTTACCCGCAGGGAAATTTAAACCTGGAGCAGCATTATCCATACCATCAATTAATTGAACAAATCGAGTATTGGCAAAAGAAGCAAATCCACGAGTATTCACAGATTTAAAAGTTAATGAGTTAGTACCCATTTGTACTCCTTTTAAATTTTCGATAGCATCATAAAAATTCGCAGATGCAGTATTCTTAATAGTAGTTGCATCCATTCTTTCAATTGAAACAGGAGATTCAATAATCTTTTCTGGCTTACGAGAAGCAGAAAAAACAACTTCAGACCCCATAATAGACTGCTCTTTTAATTGAAGATCTACAGTAGCATTTGCATCTGATACCTCTACTTCTTGTGTTTCAAATCCCACAAAAGAAATAACTACGGTAAAAGGAGGTTCTTGAGAAGTACTAAATTCATAAGAACCATCAAAATCTGTTACTGTACCTGTTACTGTACCTTTAATGATTACAGAAGCTCCAATTAAGCCTTCGCCTTCGCCATCAGTAATAGTACCAGAAACGGTTGTTTGAGCCATCATAGCGACACTTGTAAATATCATTACAAGAGTTAACAAACATGTGTGTAAGGTTTTTCTAACCATAATAATTCAAATTTGGTTTTAGAAAATAATTTTAATTAATTAATAGATCTCATTTGATCTTTTGAAAAGGGCAATTTACAGTTTTTTTTGATTTCAATCATAAATTATTGAAATCTTAATAGCACAATATTATTATTATGTTTGATATTAATATAATCAAAAATCTATAAAATATACTTTTTAATACTTTTTTTAACTAAAACGCGTACAAATATTTGTAAAATACCCAAATAGTTTATATATTTGTATTGTAATTAAATTCTATAAAAATGGGACTTTTCAATAAAAACAAATTAAATATTCAAGCACTTCTTCAAGAACCTGTAGAAGAATTTAAAACAAAATTTAAAGATATTGCTCATCAATTAAGTGATAATTCTAAAAATCCTTATAAAATTAATATGGATAAGGTTTTAGAAGAATTTGAATTGCTTTGGGGTGTTTCTATTCCTCAAGAACTCAAAAATTTAGAAAATATATTGAATGATTTAGGTTTTCCTCTTCTTCGATATTGGGAAACAAATTATATACAAACAGATATCCTTCATAGTACTGAAAATATTGTTGAAAAAGTATTACTCCAAGCACAAATCGAATTTCCAACAGACTATCATATTGATTGGTTTTCTGGTTCTATTAGTTTAGATACTATTGTGAATAGTTCTAGTCGTTGGTCGGATACAAATTTTTCCTTTCAATACCCTATTTATGAGGCAACTATACTTCAAAAAGAAAGTCCTCAAATATATCTATACAATCATAATCAACCTGATATGTGGGGCAATGGTTTTGAAATTTTTTCAAAAGATTTAAGTTCTTTTTTATACATCATTACCATGCAACATTTGCGTCATCATAAAAAAATATCAGATAAAAATTATCTAACTTGTTTTGAAAAAATAAAAAATAATGTAACTCTCCCCTATTCTTTTATTAATTATACTAGAATTAATAATCGTTATTTAAGTAGTTATGATTTTAGATATCGACCTGATACCGCACGAGGAAGTAATTTAACATTAGATTATTTTCAAAGATGCCGATGGATTATAGAATTACTAAAAGGAAATCATGACAATTATTTTTGGTCTATCCAGAATAATATGTATAAAAAATATTTGAATCCTGAATTAGATACAGAAAGACATCGTAATAACTTAGAACATTTACCGACTCATGTTCCTGATGCGTTATACTATTTATTTAGATGCTTTTTCAAAGGAGAAAATAATGAATTAAAAGAATATATTCAAGCATGCAAAGATAGCCCTTCTAGAATTATTAGAGATGCAGCACTACTTGTTAATGATTTTTCAAAAGGAAAAGAATTTTTTGGTGAAATCGATAATATTCAGCATGTCAAACGCGATTTCAATCAAAATATGAAATGGTAAGATTATTTTTCAAATGGATTTTTGGTTGCATCAAAAATCCATTTTTTATATTCTTTATTGGCTTTAATTTTCCAATAGGCGATACAAGGTACTTCATAAGGGTGCAAAGTTTTTATTTCTTTTTCAAGAAAAGGAAATAATTCTTTTTTTGTTTTATAAACTGCAACATATTCTTCCTCATTTTCTATAGATTGATTCCACCAATACATACTCGTTATAGGAAAAATATTGGAACAAGCTACTAACTTTTTATTCAATAATGCTTGAGATATCTCCTTTGCCACTTCTAAAGAAGGATAAGTAACATATATTATTATAATTTTCATTATTCCTTTATTTGTTTAAAAATAATTTTTGTCTAGCTTATGAATACAGATATAAAAATAACTATATTTGAGCCGATATTTTTATAAATTTTCAAATTCTAATCGATTCATGAAAGACGAGGCTATCGGAGGAAATTATAAAGTCCAAGGAATCAAGGTTTTTGGCTCTAAAGAAAATCTATATTTTAATATTAAAAAATATAGAAAAGTTTATGATGAAGCAGAGTGTAAATACTTATACTGTGAACTTGCTTTTTATAATAAATTATTTGATGAAAATGATTGGAATGCAAAAGTTCGATTTGTTTGTACAAATGCTATTACCAAAAAACAAGTTTGTGATTTCGATAAAGAACTAGTTGTCAAAAAGGAAAAAAATATTGTTTATGTGAGAGAAGGTTGGGGAACTCCTGATGCTGGTTGGTGGAAAAAAGGCTCTTATATTTATGAAGTTTTTATTGGTGATGTTTCTGTAGGAACTACACCATTTTATGTTGTAGATATAGGTGAAGTTACTTCTCAAGAGAATCCTTATTTTAATATCAAACAAATCCAAATGTTTGAAGGTCCTCGAAATGGGGTTAATTTTAATGATAGAACTTACCTCAATACTTTTGAAAGTAAAAAGAGCCGTTATATTAATATTGAAATGAGGTTAGAAAATCTTCAAACTAGTTTAAGTTCTTTTCCTCTTGAATTGCAATTTAATTTTTATAATGATGCAGGGCAATTAAAAGCCTTCATGAGCTATTTTAAAGATATAACAGATAAAAGAGCTGAAATTATTTTAGATACTGGATATGGTTCTGATGGAGGGGGTTATTGGTATGAAGATAAATATACTTTAGAATGTATTTTTATGGATAAACTAGTAGCTGTTGTCCCTTTTGAAGTGAGTAGTGCAGATATAGCCCAAGAAGGTCCTCACCCCTTTTCTACAAGTAAAAAAGGAACCAATGAGGTCACTTCGGAAGAAAAGCCTAAAATTACTTTTGAAGAAGCCATGGAAGAATTAAATGACCTCATCGGCTTACGTTCTGTTAAAGAGCAAATGAATGAATTTGCTTCTTTTTTACAATTCTTAAAAATAAGAAAAGAAAAAGGATTTGAAGAAAATACAAAATTCAATTTGAATAGTATTTTTATGGGAAATCCAGGAACAGGAAAAACAACTGTTGCCAAAATGTTAGGCAAAATTTATTATAGTTTAGGACTTTTATCTTCTGATAAAGTACATGAAGTTGGGCGAGTAGATTTAGTCGGTGAATACATTGGTCAAACAGCACCCAAAGTAAAAAAAGCAATCGATAAAGCGAGAGGTGGTATTTTATTTATTGATGAGGCCTATGCCTTAACTAATAGAGGTAATGACTCTAAAGATTTTGGAAAAGAGGTAGTAGAAGTTTTATTAAAAGAATTATCCGATGGTCCGGGAGATTTAGCCATTGTTTGCGCAGGTTATCCTAAAGAAATGCAAGGCTTCTTAAATTCAAATCCAGGCTTAAGTTCTAGAATTAGAAATGTATTTTTATTTCCTGATTATATTCCTGATGAATTAATGGATATTTCTGAGTATAAAGCTAATAAATCAGGAATTATTATTGAAGATGAAGCTAAAGAAGCTCTTTATAAAAAAGTAGTAGAGGCATACAGAAATAGAAATGCTCAATTTGGTAATGCTCGTTTTGTTAATGGAATTATCGATGAAGCCAAACAAAACATGGGACTTCGTTTAATGAAAAATCATAAAAACTTAAAACGATTAGGAAAGGATAAATTATCTACTATCATCAAAGAAGATATTTTAAGAGCTTTTAGAGAAGGAGAAGGTAAAAAAGTTTTGCTTCCTGTCGATGAAGCTTTATTCGCTGAAACATTGAAAGAGCTCAATGAATTAGTAGGGTTAGATAATATTAAGCAAGAGGTTATGGAAACTGCAAAACTGGTTAAATATTATCGTGAAATAGGAAAAGACATCAAAAAATCTTTCTCTTTACATACTGTTTTTAAAGGAAATCCAGGAACAGGAAAAACAACTGTTGCTCGAATTATTGTTCAAATATATAAAGCTTTAGGAATTTTAGAACGAGGTCATGTTGTAGAAGTAGATAAAAAAGATATGGTTGCCGGTTTTACAGGACAAACAGCCATTAAAACAGGGGAAGTAATTGAACAAGCTAAAGGTGGAGGATTATTTATTGATGAAGCCTATGCTCTTACAGCAGGTGGTGGTGGAGATTTTGGTAGAGAAGCGGTTGAAACCCTTCTAAAATCTATGGAAGATTTAAGAGGCGAATTTATGGTCATTGTTGCAGGATATCCTAAAGAAATGGATCAATTTTTAGAAGCAAATCCTGGTTTAATGTCTCGTTTTGACAAACAATTTATTTTTGAAGATTATTCTCCTTCAGAATTAATGGAAATTGCACATC
>JAHDII010000128.1 GCA_020630895.1 Saprospiraceae bacterium | reverse complement strand
ACTACCTTCTTGCAAGGGGTTAAAATTTGGAATTATTATTGCTGAATGGAATCAAAAAATTACTTATAAATTATATGAAGGTTGTTTTGATACTTTAATTGAACATGGAGCTCAAGAAGATGATATTTTTACTCTTCAAGTTCCAGGTACTTTTGAATTAGCCGCAGGAGCAAAAATATTATTCAATAAAAGAAAAGTAGATGCTATTATTTGTATTGGCTGTGTAATTAAAGGCGAAACATCACATAATGAATATATCAACCAATCTGTTGCACAAGGATTAATTAATTTAAGTATTATGACTAATGTTCCTCATATTTTTGGAGTACTTACTCCGAATGATGAACAACAAGCCATTGACAGAGCAGGAGGGAAATATGGCAATAAAGGTGTTGAAGCAGCAGTTACAGCTATTCGAATGGCTGTTCTAGAAAATAGTTTAATTGAAGAAAAAAGAAACATTGGTTTTTAAGGATACATACATGTAACGTTATTTTTAATTATCTTCACAATTTTTAATAATAATATTTTTATTTCATAATATTTAATCAGAATGAGCTTACAAAATGAAATTATAAAATATGTAATGAAATACCGTCGAAAGACGATAGAAAAAAAGGAGTTTGATATTATTGAGATTAGAAATTCAATGGATGAATTATTTGCAAAAACATTCATTACTCCTTGGACAGTTAATGTAAATCCTGTTATTTTAAAAGGAATTGATGCTGAAATTATTACTCCCAAAGAATTAGCAAAAGAAGATGCTATTATTTTATATGTGCATGGAGGAGGATATTTTATGGGGGATATTAATACACACCGCCCCTTAGCTGGATGGATTGTACATGAGAGTGGTATCCCTGCTCTAATTTTTAATTATCGCTTAGCACCAGAACATCCTTTTCCTGCGGGAAGAGATGATCTTATTAAAGTGTATGGACAATTAAGAGAGGAATATCCAGCAAGAAGAATTGCTATGGTTGGAGATTCTGCTGGAGGAGGATTAATTTTGCAAGCCTTATTAAAAATGAAGGAATTAGATATGCAAATGCCTACTTGTTGTTGTTTAATGTCTCCTTTTTTAGATTTGACTTGTTCTGCAAAAAGTGTTGATGAAAATGCTAAAACAGATCCTTTCATTATTCCTAAATTTATTAGAGAAATTATCCCTTTTTATATTAAAAAACCTTACACAGCAAAACATCCCTTAGTCAATCCATTATATGGAGATTTAAGTGATTTTCCTCCTATTTTAATTCATGCAGGATCTATTGAAGTATTAGTAGATGATGCTAGAAATTTTGCTAAAAGAGCTAAAGCATTTAATATAGAATGTGAATATAAAGAATACAAAGGATTACCTCATGTTTGGCATTTTAATCGTCAATTTTTTATGCCTGAGGCACAACAAGCATTAAAAG
Source organism: Saprospiraceae bacterium (assembly GCA_020630895.1). Lineage (GTDB taxonomy): Bacteria > Bacteroidota > Bacteroidia > Chitinophagales > Saprospiraceae > JAHDCE01. Next base: position 6,964 of record JAHDII010000128.1, on the reverse strand, counting down.
AAATTGGAGAATTTATTAATAAAAATATTCCTAAAAAAGAGGAAGAATAATTAATCATTTTTAATATGAAATTTATACTATATTTTTTGCTTTTTATTTTCTTATTAGGTTGCCAGAATACTGAAGCACCCAAAAATATTGAGCCTTCGAAAAAAGAAATCTCATTTGCAAAAACAGATGCATTTTCTGAAGAAAAAAATCAATATTTAAATCGGTTTTCTGAAGCTGTTGCTAAAGAGGATAAAGAAGAACTTTCAAAATGGATTTCATATCCTTTAAAAAGAAAAAATCCTCTTCCCAATATTCACAATGAAAAAGAATTTATCAATTATTATTCTATCATATTTGATGATTCATTAAAAAATAAAATTATTAAAACTTCTTTTAATGCTTCAAATTCTATTGATAATTATAGAGGTTTAGGAATTTTAAATGGTGCTATTTGGTTTGATAGTGAAGGAAAAGTGATGACCATTAATTATCAATCACAAAAAGAAACAGAAAAATTAAATGTTATTCGAGAAAAAATAAAACAAGAAATTCATCCCAGTTTAAAACATTTTAAAGAAAACGTTTTAGTTTGTCAATCTGAAAAATTTTTAATTCGAATAGATTTAATGGATGATTATTCTTATAGATATTCTTCATGGAGTCTTCCTAAAAAAATAAATGAAGAGCCTGATTTAATTTTAGAAAAAGGAACATCAGAATTTTTGGGAACAATGGGGGGCATTATTTATTCTTTCAAAAATCATTCATGGACTTATAATATTGAAAAAATAAATATAGCAGAAAAAGATGAAGATACAGGATTATTTTTGCGACTTTATAAAAATGACAAAATGGAAGTCAACCAAAGGTGTAAAGAAATTAAATAATTTTTATTTCCTTTTTTCTTGAAAAAACGCTGTTAATAATTCACTACATTGATCTTGTAAAATGCCATAAGAAACTTTTGTTTTAGGATGTAATAATTCTTTTCCATACCTCATAAAACCTCTTTTTTGGTCTTCTGCACCAAAAACTAATTTATCGAATTGAGCCCAAGCTAATGCTCCTGAACACATGATGCAAGGTTCTAAAGTAACATACAAAGTACAACCTTTTAAATATTTACTTCCCAAATAATCTGAAGCAGCCGTTAAAGCTAACATTTCAGCATGAGCTGTTACATCAGTTAATAATTCTGTTTGATTATGTGCTTTAGCAATAATTTGCTGTTGAGATACAATGACCGCTCCCACAGGAACTTCTCCTTCTTCTAAAGCAATTCGAGCTTGTTCTATTGCTTTTTTCATAAAATATTCATCAGAAAAAACAGATAACATAGATTACAATTTATAAGATGATGAATAAGATTTTAATCGTACTTTTTTACCTCTTTCTGTTAGAACATCATCCACAAAATCTAGTTGGATTCCAGAAAATTGTTCTAATTCTGGACGCTTATGAGGTGTAATAATAATAAGCTGAGGTGTAATGCGAAATAATTGACTGACCAAAGGATATAACTTATCGTGAGGACATAAATGCATAGCAAAACTACAAATAATTGAAGTAAAAGGAGGCATATCTGATAAGGCTCCTCGAATAATATCATCAAAATGAAAAGGCAAACATTTTTTAGAATGATTTTTAAAAAATGCTTCTTGAGTAAAAGGATCACAAGCCACTGTATCTGAAAAACCTAAATCTGATAATACTTGTGTAACTTCGCCAGAACCACAACACAAATCAAGAGCTAGAGAATAATCAATTCTATTTTTATTATGGATTAATACTTCTTGAATGAATTCAAAATGGGGGTTAATATATTGATCTCCAAAATGGGTGTAATATTCTTCTACACCCATTTTTTGATATTGATTTCTTATTGCCTTATTTTCCTTCTGCTTCATCCATTTTTCTATACTTCAAGACTTTTTTTCTTTTCTTGAAAGGGATATAATTATAAGGCTTTTCATCTAAATTTTGGCTCAATTCGCTAACTTTATTTAAAGTTACTTCTAAATCTTTAGCTAATTTATCATCGGTCAATAAATAACCTAATGTTCCTTCACCATTATTAAGTTTAGTTACTAAAGAATTAACATCATTGAGTGCCTTATCTGCTGTAGCTAAAGAAGATTTAATTTGAGCTAATGCACTTTCTGCTTCTACTAACGTATTATCTACTACTCCCAAAGTACCATTCACTTTTCCAACGGTAGCATTCATATCTATTTGTTTCAAATTATTCGTTAGTGCAGCTGAATTATTCAATATTTCAGAGATTTTGCTATTACTTTTTTGAAGATTAGAAGTCATAGACTGCATATCATTCATAATAGAATTAAATTTTCCTGCTGAATTACCTAATAGCAAATCTAATTTTCCAGTTAATTGACGTAAATTTTCTGTTGTTTTTTGAACATCTCTCAATGTTTTAGCAGCAATTGCATCATTAGACTCATCAGCAACTCTCATATTTAATGAATCTAATAAATCATTCACATCACCTTTCATTTGTCCAGCATATTCAGAGGGATCTACTCCTATAAAAGATTCTACCATTCCTACTCTACGCCCTTTAATAAACGCTCCAGATTGAGCACAATCTGCTCCTTTACAAAAGCCTTCTCTTTCCAAAACGACTACATTTCCAGACATTAAACCTCCACTAGTAATAGCAGCAGTTGTTGTTTTAGGAATATCAAATTCATTCTGAACATCTAACTCAACAATTATTTTTTTGGCATCATCAGCATCTGGATACATATCACTTACAATTCCTACTTTAAGACCATTAATTAAAACGGGAGCAGAATTGGATAATCCTGATACATCAGAATATTTTACTTTATAAATAGTAGAGCTAGAAAATAAATTTTTTCCTTTAATGAAATTAAATCCCCATACAGTTAAACCTATTGCTACAACTGTTAAGATTCCTATTTTTACTTCGTTAGAGAACATATTTGGTATTTTTAACTATTTTGATTCTATGATTAAAATATTGTTTTTATAGATATTATTGTTGATTACATTTATCAGGGTTCTTTTTACAGAACTTTTTTCTTCTTTTAAAAGGAATGTATAAATACGGTTTTTCTTCTAGATTTTTGCTTAATTGATTGAGTTGTGCCATTGTTGTATTCATATCTTTTGTAAAACCTTCTTTATCCATTAAATATGCCATAGAGCCATCCTCACTTTTCATTTGATTCATCACATCTTTTAAATCATTATAAACATCTTTAGCCTTAGTCATGGTTGCTTGTAAATCCTTCATACTTGTATTTGAATTGTTTTTGAGCTCATTCGCTTCCTTCATGGTAAGAGTTGCACGATTTTGAATATTTTTAATATCAATATTACTAAAACTCTTAGATAGAGTGTTCAAATCTGCTGTAAGTTGTTTGATTTTCCCATGTTTATTTACTTCTTGATTAATCGCATTAACATCTGCCATAATCGCATTATACTGATTTTTAGAAGAAGATGCTATTCCTCCCATTTCATTTTGAAGAGATGTCAATTTTTGATTTAAATAATTAATATCTCTTAATGTTTTGCCAATCAATTCATCATTTTCTTCTGCTGTATAACGTTCTTTTACACTATTTCCTATATCTGTTAAAGCATCTTTTGTTTTTGAAGCATAAGCTTCTTTATCTAAAAAGCCACCTTTTCGCCCTTTCAATTCATCTCCTGATTCAGCACAATTATTTCCTTGACAAGGAGAATCAAATTTTAAATGAATTATATTTCCACTCACTAAGCCTCCACTAACAATTAATGCTTCTGCATTTTTAGGAATAGAATATTTTTTATGAACTTTTAGATCAACTGTTACTTGATTAGAATTATCTGTAATATATATTCTTTTAACTTTTCCTACTCTTAATCCTCTATAAAAAACTCCTGCTCCCTTAGAAAGATTAGATACATTATCATATTTTATAGAATAAAAATTAAATTTTTTAAAATCATCATTAGAAAAAAAGAAATAATATGCTGCAAATAGCACAGCTAACAACGCAGCAACAATAATTCCTATGATTACATTTTTAGACATATCCATTTTTATTTATATCCTAATTCTTTTCGTGCTTTATATAATTCAACTCTTCTTTCGTCTTTATACGCTACAATAAAGCAACCCGTAAATCCTCTTTTCTTTAATAATTCCTTTTCTGCCAAAGCTTTTTGATAATCCGAGTCATAGCCCATAACTAAATAACGCAATAAACCGTCTTTTGATTTTTCAATCACCACTCTATCTTTGATTAATCTCCATTTACTTTCGCCTAATGTTAATTTTTTTTCGACTGATGCCACTTGAATAGCAAATATAATATTTGATTTCTTTTTAGGCTCTTTTGTTTCTGTTTTTGATGGTGGAGAAGCCGATTTAGCTGTATTTGTAGAAGGTAATTGGCTTAATGGAGGAGATGAAGAAGGTGAAACTTTAGGTTTTTCAATAGATTTCTTATAAGCAGCAAAAGCAGTATAAATATTATAAGCCATATTCTTTTGTCCTTTTTCTGAATTGAGCATTGTTTTATCAGTAGGATTGGTTAAATATCCTGTTTCTATTAAAACACTAGGCATTGCTGCTCTTTTTAGTACTACAAATCCAGCTTGATGAACTCCCCTACTCTTTTTGCCATTTGCCTTTAACTTCTTATCCAAATTTTGAGCAAATGAAAGACTTTGTTCTAAATAAGCATTTTGATAAGAATTCATTAATATTTCATATAAAGGAGAGTTTTTATCTACACCATATTCTTCATAATTTTCTTGATAATTCTCTTCTAGTTTTACAACATCATTTTCTCTTTTAATGACAGCCATATTTTCATCTGCTTTATGTAAGCCCAAAATATAGGTTTCTGTTCCTCTCACTGTACTTTTTGAAAATGAATTACAATGAATAGAAATGAATAAATCTGCTTCGTTTTTATTCGCTATTTCTGCTCTCTTTTTTAAACTTAAAAAAACATCACTTTTTCTAGTATAAACGACTTTAACTTTAGGATAATTTGCAGTGATATAAGTTCCTAATTTTTTAGAAATGGATAAAGCAATATCTTTTTCTTTTACTCCGTCTGAAGTAGAAGCTCCTGTATCTTTTCCTCCATGACCAGGATCAATTACAACTGTTTTTAAATTGTAATCTGACCAATCTTTAAGGAATAATTCTTTGACTTGTTGCTCAGAATGAATTGAATTTTGTGAATGAGCTTGTATCCTATTTTGACCAAAAAAATAAGTTTTTGATGTTTTAGGCTTAGAAATATCTTCCTTAGCTATACATTTGCCTTGCGTTTCTGAATTGTTAAATATCATTTGTGTAATAGGCAACAATACAAAAAGTAACGTTTGTAAGTATGTAAGTTTTATTTGAATTCTCATAGAATAAAGGTAGATTTATTAATTTGGGTTTTAATTATTGATACAAATATAAGATAAAAAATACTTGAGATTTAATTTATTTATCATCATCTGCTTGTTAATCATTAGTATTTCGTCATTTGCACAAGATACTCCAGATACTCCTTTTCGTTTTGATAAAAACAAACCTCTTAAATCTGAAGTTAAGGACTCTACGAAATTAGACGATGAAATTATTAATAATTCTGCAAAATCTGAAATAAAAGAAGAAAGAATTGAAGCAGTACTAGATGTAAAATACAGCAAAGAACCTCTAGAAGCTAAAATAGAATACAATGCAGAAGATTCTATGATTTTTGATGTTATCAATGGCAGAATATATTTATACGGAAATGCTATTGTTAAGTATCAAGAAATGGAATTAAAGGCTTCCTATATTATTTTTGATCAAAAAAATAATTTGGTCATTGCAGAAGGTGCTTTAGATAGTTTAGGCAAAATGGCAGGATTACCTCAATTTACAGATGGTTCTGAAAATTTTTCTGCTCGGAAAATGAAATATAATTTTAAAACACAAAAAGGAATTATTTATGATGCTCGTTCAAAGCAAGATGATTTACACATACATTCTGAAATCACTAAAATAGGAAAAACAATTGCTAAAGATACTTCTAGCCATAGTGAAGATGTGATCTATGGTGCCAATTCTATTTTTACGACTTGCGATCATGATGAACCTCATTTTGGAATTAGAAGTAAAAAACAAAAAATTATTGCCAATAAGTTAATTGTTGCAGGTCCTTCTAATTTAGAGATAGAAGGCGTTCCTACCCCACTTTGGTTGCCTTTTGGTTTTTTTCCTATCAAAAAAGGACAACGTTCTGGACTTGTTTTTCCTAGAGATTATGAAACCTCTCCTGTTTTAGGTTTTGGTTTAAAAAATGTAGGATACTATTGGGGTATTAATGATAAATTTGATTTTCAACTAACGGGAGATATTTATACTCGTGGTTCTTGGCGAATTAGTAGTTTATTGAGATATAATATTAATTATAAATTCAATGGTAGTTTAGGACTTCAATATGGTTGGATCAATCAAGGAGAATTTTCAAATAGTTTAGAAAAAAATATCATTAAAAACTTTTCTGTAAATTGGTCATTGAATCAATCTCCCAAAGCACATCCTACTAGAAAAATTGATGCTAATGTTCAATTTCAAATTAATGATGCTCAAAGTTTGAATAATAATGATGCTCAAAGTGTTTTAAATAATCAATTGAGATCTAATATTTCTTTTAATCAAAAATTTCCAGGAAAACCATTTAATTTATCTGCATCCATTCGTCATTCACAAAATACAGGAACGCGAGATGTAACTATAGAAGCTCCTAATTTACGATTTACGATGAATCGTATTTATCCTTTTAAAAAGAAAATTAAATCTGGAAAAAGTAAATGGTATGAACAATTTGGAATTGATTATTCTTTAGAAGGAATAGGAAAAATTAATACTAAAGATACTTTATTATTTTCTCAAGAAGCATTAGACGATTTTGCACAAACGGATTTTATGGTCAACTTCAACGAT
>JAHDII010000127.1:4658-8424 GCA_020630895.1 Saprospiraceae bacterium | reverse complement strand
GCTCCTCTTGTTTTTCTTTTTCCTTCTTTGCTAATCATTCTTCAAGGAGATGCAGGTTCAGCCTTAGTATTTTTTGCTCTCATGGTTCCTTTATATAGGGAAGGACTCAATAGTATTATATATATATTAGGGATATTATTTATTATTCTTTTTATAACAGGATTGATTTATAATCCACTTCATGTTATACTCGTTTTAATACTTGTTGCTATTTTTATTTCAATTGCTAATAATACACCTAAATTGTATTGGCGAATAGGATATGGAATACTTATAATCGCAACATTATTATTGTATCAAAAATATGTACTTTATGTTGCTATAAGTTTAGGACTGCTATTCTTAATAGTGGCATATTTAAATTTCAAACAACGGAAAAAGGAAATTGCACTTTTTTTATTTGTAATATTGTTCATATCTTCCTCTTTTACATATTCGGTAAATTATCTTTTTTATAATGTTTTAGAATCTCACCAAAGAGATAGAATTAATGTTTGGTTGATGCCAGATAAAGCAGATCCTCGTGGTTCTTATTACAACTTAATGCAATCAAAATTAGCTATTGGCTCTGGAGGATTTACAGGAAAAAGTTATTTAAAAGGAGAATTAACTCAAGGAAATTATGTGCCAGAACAACACACAGATTTTATATTTACCGTAGTAGGAGAAGAGAATGGTTTTGTAGGAACAACAACCGTAATTATTTTATATTTAGTCCTATTACTTCGAATTACCTTCCTTGCAGAAAGGCAACGATCTACATTTACAAGAGTCTATTGTTATGGTGTTGCAGGTATTTTAGCCTTTCATCTTTTAGTAAATGTAGGCATGACAATGGGAATTGTTTTAGTGATTGGCATTCCTTTACCCTTTATGAGTTATGGAGGTTCTTCTTTACTCATTTTTACTATTATGCTAGCTGTTCTTTTAAAACTAGATAGTCATAGATTATTGGTCTTTAGATAGCTACAATAGCATCTCTTTTTAGTGTTAATGTATTAATAATATCATAAGTATCAGATAAAATAACCTTGAATGGCTAAAATTTCCTTATATTTGCATTCCTTTTGAGGATTTGAGGATATTGAAATAATTAGGATTTGGTATGAGTAAGAAACGTGTTTTAATTGTAACACAAGAAATGCAGCCTTATACGGCGCTTTCAGAAATTTCGGAAATAGCGAATAAGTTACCGCAACATATTCAAAAAAGTGGAATGGAGATTCGTGTCTTAATGCCCAGATATGGAGTAATTAATGAACGAAGACATAGATTGCATGAAGTAGTAAGATTATCAGGGATGAACATTATTGTAAATGATGATGATTACCCTTTAATTATTAAAGTAGCTTCTTTGCCTCAAGCAAGAATGCAAGTTTACTTTTTGGATAATGAAGACTTTTTTAAACGAAAATCAGTTTTTGAAGATAGTGAAGGACAACCTTTTGAAGATAATGAAGATCGTATGATTTTCTTCTGTAAAGGAGTTTTGGAAACAGTCAAAAAATTTGGTTGGCCTCCAGACATTATTCATTGTCATGGATGGATGACAAGCTTAGTACCAGCATATTTAAAAACAGCATATCAACATGAGCCTCTTTTTCAAGGAGCTAAAGTAATTTATTCTGCATATGAACAATCTTTAGGCAATACCTTTAGCAAAGATTTCGTTTCTAAAGCATCAATAAATGATATGCTAAGTGAAAAGTTATCAATGTACACCAATGATAACGAAATAGATCTTCATCATGGAGCAAGTGCTTTTGCAGATGGAGTTATTCAAGGCAGCGAAGAAATTAATGCCAGCGTTTCAACACTGCTTGAAGGTTCTGACAAACCTTTCCTTCCTATAAGTAGCGAGGAAAATCTTTTACAAGGGTATATGGAATTCTATAATTCTCTACTTGAAGAAAAAGTAGAGGAATAATTTCAATCTAGAATGACAAATTTTAAAAAAACTTTCTTTTGGATAGCAAGTATTCTTGTTATCCTTTCTTCTGCATGTAACGATCCAACAGATATCGGTTCAGAATTAGTAGCAGGAGAATTTTCAGACATCAGATTTACAGATACTATTTCTGTAACAACATTAACCACCAATCAAGATTCTATCTTTACTTATGATCCTGATCCTTTATCGCAATATGGTACGTATCTTATAGGATATATAGATGAACCTATTTTTGGTAAAGCTAAAGCTTCTGTTTATGTAGATTTTAGACTACAAACTACAAGTGTAGTTTCAGATATAGGCTTTTTAGAGTTTGATAATGTTGTGTTTGATTCTTTAGTATTATCTATGGCTTATGATTCTACTAGATATTATGGTGATACTCTTATCCCTCAAACTTTTAAAGTATATCGTATGCTAGAACAAATGCAAAATGATATACCTCATTATTCTGATGAATCTTATGATACAGAATTAATTCCTATTGGAGAACTCACTTTTGATCCTAAACCTTCTACTTTAGTGTATAATGCAGATTCAACTGTTTTAACACCAAGAATTAGAATACCTCTTTCTGATGCATTAGGACAAGAATTTATGAGTTATGATACGACAACATATTCTAGTAGTGAAGATTTTCAAATGTTGTTTAATGGTATTAAGATAGAAACAGATGATATCAATTCTAATATATTAGGAATGAATTTGAAATCTAATTCAACGTATTTAAGGCTTTTTTATACTGTGAATGATACTATTCATACATCTTTTACTTATGTAATAGGAGATTTAAGTACAAAAATTAATATATTTGAACATGATAATACAGGTTCAATAAGTGAGCCTTTTGTAAATAATCAAAGTTTAAGTGATAGTCTAATTTTTACTCAAGGAATGTCTGGAAGTCATGTAAAAGTTGATTTTCCTTATATTCAATCATTAAATAATGTAATTGTTAATGAAGCAGAATTAGAATTTACTTATGCTTATTTGCCTGGAGATGATACAATTTCTTACCCTCCTCCTTTTAGAGCAGTATTAACAAAACGTTCTGATAATGGAGATTTTGTATTTATTGATGATGTAAATTCGGCAGTGCTTTTACAAAATTTAGATCTTTTTGGAGGAGCACCAGAATATCAATTAGATAATGGAATGTATGTTAAAAAATATACAATGACGATTTCTAATTACATACAAGATATTATTGATGGCAATTTAGATGACAATTCCGTATATTTACAAATATATTTAAAAAATCAATACGCTAATAGAGGTGTATTTTATGGAGGAGAACATTCTCTATACCCTGTGAAACTAAATCTAACATACACCCAATTATAAAAACTCTTTATAAAAGATTTTTCAAAAATCAATATTAAAATCATTGTAAAATAAATATCTAAATACTATATATTATGTGTGGAATAGTTGGATATATTGGAAATAAAGAAGCTTATCCTATTTTAATTAAAGGACTTAAACGTTTAGAATATCGAGGATATGATAGTGCTGGAGTAGCATTATTAAATGGTACAATGAACATCTTTAAGAAAAAAGGAAAAGTTAAAGATCTTGAAGATCATATAGGAAGCAAAAGTACCATAGGAAATATGGGAATTGGGCACACTCGTTGGGCAACTCATGGTGTTCCCAATGATGTTAATGCACATCCACATATTTCAGGAAATAAAAGGTTAGTCATTATTCATAATGGAATTATTGAAAACTATGCTCCTATTAAGCAATGGTTAGAGTCAGAAGGTCACACTTTTGAAAGTGATACTGATACAGAAATTTTAATACATCTAATAG
>JAHDII010000127.1:0-4558 GCA_020630895.1 Saprospiraceae bacterium | reverse complement strand
GAAGGTCACACTTTTGAAAGTGATACTGATACAGAAATTTTAATACATCTAATAGAAGAGTTTCAAGAAAAACAAAATTTAGAAATAGAAGAAGCTATTCGATTAGCTCTTAATAAGGTTGTAGGAGCTTATGCCATTGTTGTTATGGATAGATTAGCTCCAAATAAATTAGTTGCTGCTAGAAAATCAAGCCCTTTAGTAATAGGAATAGGAGAAGATGAATTTTTTATAGCATCAGATGCTACACCAATTGTCGAATACACAAATCAAGTAGTGTATTTAGATGATGATGAAATTGCGGTTATTTCTAAGGAAGAAGGCTTGAAAATTGTAGATAATAATAAAGTAGAAAAAAATCTTTTTATTCAAGAAATTGATATGAAAATTGAAGCTATTGAAAAAGGAGGTTATGACTACTTTATGCATAAAGAAATTTATGAACAGCCTAAAACAGTAGCTGATTGCATGAGGGGACGCCTAAATATACAAGAAGGCTGGGTAAAATTAGGAGGTCTTAAACAGTATATGAATAGAATTTGCAATTCTGATAGAATTATTATAGTTGCTTGTGGAACTTCTTGGCATGCAGGACTTATCGCAGAATATTTATTTGAAGAATTAGCTAGAATTCCAGTAGAAGTAGAATATGCTTCGGAATTTAGGTATAGAAATCCTGTTGTTTCAGAAAAAGATGTAGTGATTGCAATATCACAATCAGGAGAAACAGCAGATACTTTGGCAGCTCTAGAATTGGCGAAAAAGCATGGTGCATTAACTTACGGAATATGTAATGTAGTAGGCTCTTCTATTTCTAGAGTAACAGATTCAGGTTCGTATATTCATGCAGGTCCAGAAATTGGTGTTGCTTCTACAAAAGCCTTTACAGGGCAAGTAACATTACTTTCAATGATGGCTTTGATTTTAGCTAAAGAAAAAGGAACTATATCTTATACAAGATATCAGGAATTAATTTCTGAACTAGGTCAAATTCCTAATAAAATTCAAAAAGCATTAACTTGTGATGATAGAATCCAAGAAATTTCTGCTAGAATTCAAAAGGCAAATAATGCACTTTATTTAGGAAGAGGATTTAGTTTTCCTGTTGCATTAGAAGGAGCATTAAAATTAAAAGAAATTTCTTATATTCATGCAGAAGGATATCCTGCTGCAGAAATGAAGCATGGTCCTATAGCTTTAATTGATGAAAATATGCCTGTTATTGTTATTGCAACAAATCAAAGTGCACATGAAAAAATAGCAAGTAATGTTCAAGAAGTAAAAGCTAGGAAAGGTTTTGTAATTTCAATAGTTAATGAAGGAGATCAAACTATTTCTGAACTTTCTGATTTCTCTATTGAAGTCCCTAGCACACTAGAACCCTTTACCCCATTATTATCAGTGATTCCTTTACAGTTATTATCTTATCATATAGCAGTAATGAGAGGTTGTAATGTCGATCAACCTAGAAATTTAGCAAAATCAGTAACCGTAGAATAAGATATTTCGTATTCTGCATAATGATATTTTATTTATTAATTAGATTTTAAATTTATGGAGTACAACTCCCAGAAAGATTTGCTCGTTATTCCAGAATATGGAAGAAATATGCAAGGTCTTATTCGTCATGCACTTACAATAGAAGAAAGAGCTAAAAGACAAGCATATATAGAAAGGCTTGTTAATTTAATGCAACAAATGCATCCTCAAAGTAGAAACATAGAGGATTCTAAATTGAAATTATGGCAACATGTAATTCGTATTGCTGAAAAAGATTTAGAGATTGATTATCCTAAAGGACTTTCTCCTGAAAAAGGACGAGTAAAACCTAGTGCTGTAAATTATCCTCAAGAGTTAAAACGTTTTAGACATTATGGCAAAAATGTAAGAGTCATGATAACTAAAGCTATTGAAATGGAAGAAGGTCCTATCAAACAAGGATTTGTAAGAACAATTGCAGGCTATATGAAAATGGCATATAGAAATTGGCAAAAGGAATCGAATATAAGTGATGAAATTATTAAGGCAGATTTAATTACACTATCTGAAGGAAAATTATCCTTATCAGATGAATATAATATAGAAGTATCTTCTAATCATAATAAAAAGAGAACAAACACTAACAATTCTAATGGCTATAGAGATAACAGAAGGCGAGATCATAGAAATAGCAGAAATAATAGAAGAGATCATAGAGATAACAGAAATAATCGTAGAAGATATTAATATATTCAATAGGATTCATTACATTGCGATAGAACAATAAAAAATGTGATGGCATCAGATTCTTTCGAAGTTATAGGAGGATATTCTCTAAAAGGAGAAATTACGCCTCAAGGAGCAAAAAATGAAGCTCTTCAAGTTCTTTGTACTACATTATTAACTTCAGATGTAGTAACAATTTCAAATATTCCTGATATTATTGATGTACGAAGAGCTATTTTTTTATTAAAAGGCTTAGGGGTAAAAGTGAATAGAATTTCCAAAGATTCTTACTCTTTTCAATCTGACGATTTAAATTTAGAATATTTATACTCCTCAAATTTTGTAGAAAATGCCCAAAAGATTAGAGGTTCAGTGATGCTTGTTGGACCTTTACTTGCACGATTTGGAAAAGCATTATTGCCTAAACCTGGAGGAGATAAAATTGGACGCCGTCGACTAGATACTCACTTTAATGGATTTATAAAATTAGGTGCAGATTTTAAATATGATAAAAAAAATCGAATTTTTTCTTTAGAATCTTCTGAATTAAAAGGTTGTTATATTTTAATGGATGAAATTTCTGTTACAGGAACGGCGAATGTAGTTATGGCTGCTGTAATGGCTAAAGGAACCACTCAAATTTATAATGCTGCTTGTGAACCTTATATACAACAACTCTGCAAAATGCTCAACCGAATGGGAGCAAAAATTAAAGGAATAGGTTCTAATTTATTAATAATTAAAGGAGTGAAAAAAATGAAAGGAACTTCTCATCGTATTCTTCCAGATATGATTGAAATTGGTTCTTTTATTGGTTTAGCAGCAATTACAAAATCAGATATTACTATAAAAAATTGTGCTGTTAATGAATTAGGGAATATAATTCCTATCTTCAAAAAATTTGGACTCCAAATTGAAATAAAGGGTGATGATATACATATTCCTCCTCAGAAAAATTATGAAATACAATCTTTTATTGATGGTTCTATAATGACGATTTATGATTCACCTTGGCCAGGATTTTCTCCTGATTTGATGAGTATTATTTTAGTGATGGCGATTCAAGCAAAAGGGAGCGTTTTAATTCATCAAAAAATGTTTGAAAGTCGATTGTTTTTTGTCGATAAATTAATTGATATGGGAGCTCAAATTATTCTCTGTGATCCTCATAGAGCTACTGTTATTGGTTTAAATAGAAAGCATCAACTCAAAGGAATTAGTATGACTTCTCCAGATATTAGAGCAGGAGTAGCTTTATTAATAGCTGCATTATCTGCAAAGGGAAAAAGTATAATTCATAATGTGAATCAAATTGATAGAGGTTACCAAAATATTGATGAACGCTTGAACGCTTTAGGAGCAAAAATTATAAGAATTAAAAATTAGGGTTATTCTTGAAAATTAAACACTATTCAATCGTTCTAAAAATTCATCTTTTTTTCTTCTAGAAACATCAATGGAAGTTCCGTCAGTTAACACTACATAGCCGCCTTCTCCTTTGTGGTATTTTTCAATATAATTCATATTAATTAAATGAGAACGGTGTACTCTAAAGAAATTATAATCATTTAATAATTCTTCAAAACCTTTTATTTTTCGAGTAGCAAAAATGGTGTTTTTATTTTTTAAAAATACTTGTGTATAACTTCCTTCTGCTTCACAACGAATAATGTCATGTACTTCAATAAAAATAAATCCTTCTTGTGTAGGTAATGCAATTCTATGGTGATGTGTATTTTTATTTTTAATATTATGAATCAAATGAGTAAAGTTATTTTTTGATTTTTTTTCTGCTAATTTTTTTTCTGCTCGGTGTACTGCTTGAATTAATTCTTTTATATCAATAGGTTTTAAAATATAATCTAAAGCACAAAATTTAATAGCTTTTAAAGCATAACGATCATAAGCCGTTACAAAAACCACCTCAAAAGAAATTTCTTTGAGTTGTTCCAATAAATCAAACCCTGTTCCACTAGGCATTTCTACATCTAATAAAACTAAGTCTGGTTGTAATTCTTCTATTAATTGTACTCCTACTTCAACATCTTCTGCTTCACCAATTACTTCCACTTGAGGACAAAAATCAGAAAGCATCTCTAACAAAACTTCTCTATTCTTTTTGATATCATCTATAATAATGGTTCGCATAAAAAGAGATTTAATACACAATAATCTTAAAGATAAGCCTTGATTTTGTACTTTTGCAAATAATTTAGAGACATCTAAATCTAATGTTTCATTGTTATACATAAAAGAATAATAATTTATCAATATGAAATACGACGTAACAGTTATTGGTTCAGGTCCTGGTGGATATGTAGCAGCTATTCGTGCAGCACAATTAGGCTTTAAAACG
>JAHDII010000126.1 GCA_020630895.1 Saprospiraceae bacterium | reverse complement strand
GGTAAGCGATTATTAAAGAAAAAAGAATTATCAGAAATATTCATAAATTGCATGATACTTTTTCTATTTCTTACTAATAAAAAAGCACTAATTCCTTTTACATTTACATTATCAAATTCAACTAATATTTTAGTGTCTTCTAATTGTCGAACTCTTGGGAAAGCATCACAATTGATAAAGCCTAATCTTTTAGAACTAATTAAAGCATATTGTTCATTTCTCATTTCAAAAATTCTTTTTCTTTCTGCTTCGATTTTTTGTCGTTCTTCTGAAATAATTTGTTCTTGTTCTTCCTTTGTTTTTCTAAAAAATGCTAATTCTTGTTCTCTTTTTTTCTGATATTCTTCAATCTTTTTATTTTTAAGTTCATGCTCTGCTAATTTTTCAGCTTTATTCT
Source organism: Saprospiraceae bacterium (assembly GCA_020630895.1). Classification (GTDB taxonomy): domain Bacteria; phylum Bacteroidota; class Bacteroidia; order Chitinophagales; family Saprospiraceae; genus JAHDCE01. The sequence goes on along the minus strand of JAHDII010000126.1, from coordinate 8,100 downwards.
TTTTATCTAATTCAACAGGATCTCCATATATTCCATCAAAATAAATATCTTCTTTTTCTTTATTAGATGTATCTTCTTTCCAATTCATTCTACCATCGTCTAGCCTTTCGCCATAAAAAGTATTGTAATCTTCATCGGCTGCTTTTGGAAAAGCCAATTCTAAATCTTTACCTGTATTTAAAATTAATTTTTTGCCATTTTTTGTAGCTTCAATAAAAATACTACCCGAAGTTATAATCATTTTTCCATCAGATGTGGTACTTAAATCATCGCTAAATAAATCAGAAAAAGAATAATATTCAATTAATTTTATTTCTACATCTCCTTCAACAGGAGTAAGATTTTCAAAAGAAAAAGCCATGGCAGGTATTTTTATCAATGTCCCTTTTTCTCCTTCAATAATAATCTCATTATTATTATTGATTTTAAATGTTTGCGATTCAGGAAGAATATTTTTTTTATACTCTTGGATTGAAAGATTTTTTTTGTTAGAAATATCGGAAGAGGTATTGATATTTTCTTCTTTTTTTGTAGGTGTTTCAGGTGTTGATTTAATTATATTTTCGGTTTTCTTTTTTATAAAAATAATTTCTACTTTACGAAATTCTTGTTCAGCATTTAAAGATTTATTTTCTCCATTAAATTCTGTAATAATATCTGCTTTTCGAATATTATTTTTTAATAAATAAGATTGTATCGTTTGAACTCGTCGTTCAGATAATGCCATGTTATAAGCATTAGATCCTCTTACATCACAATATCCTTTAAGGAGAATGACATAGTCTCCAGAAAAATATTGATGAACGGCTAATTCAATTTTTTCTTTTTGATTGGCTCTGATATTGTTTTTATCAGTATCAAAATAAATGTTGAAGTTTTGTGCTATTCCCATAAAGGAAAAACAACACAATAATAGTGTGATAAATGGTTTCATAATATAACAATTTTTGATTTTAGATGTATAACACATAACGGAGAAAATCAAAAATGTTACATATTGTTATATGATTTTAACAATCAGCACAGGATGTTTCTTAATTTTTTAGTGTATTATATTTTTTCGTTTTCTTTCTATTTATTATTATAACTATAGTGTGATAGCTTGTTTGAGGTACTCCATTATATGTATATTTTTTTAAATTAGGAATAGCATTTAATGCTTTTTTTATTTCGTTTTGAAGATAAAAATCTTTTCTTTTTACTTTTCTATTTTTATTAAACTCTCTAATTGCTTTTATATTTATGGAACCCAAACTATCTGCTAAAATATCAATTTCAATAGTTCTCTTTTTTTTAGGAATTTTATCCCATTTAATTCTTTTATAAATTTCAGTAACTAAATTTATTCGTGAAATCCCTTTGCTACTTTCAATTTCTCCATTTTCATATTCTTTTTTATGAATAACAACTCCTTTTTCTATTTGAAAAACTATATGCTTTTTATGATGTCTATTAAATCCTAATTGCCCATCAAATATTATTTTTCCTATTGGAATATTTAGTTCCCCAGAAAACCACTTAGCCTGAATTGGCTCTGAGCTATTTTTAAAAATATGATGAATCAATTCTTCTTTTTGATTTCCGCAGCCATGTACACCTTTCAAATATAATTTGTCATTATGAATCTCCCAAATTGCAGTATATCCTCTTAATAGTCCTGTGTGACATATAATATTAAAATATTTAGATATTTTTTCGCGTGGTTCATTTTTTTGCAAGTATTGTTCCAAGGGTAAAGAATACATATTTAAAGTATCATCCTCTATAATTAATTGTTCTGGAAATTGTGGTGTAGAATAACTCCAAAGAGGGAATAAAAATAACCCTAATATTAATATACTCTTATATAAATTATATAATTTCATCTTAAACACTTTAATTTTTTAGATGTTATTGTCACCTAAATAGTTGTGTAACTATTTTTTATTTTGTGAAATAGAATTGTAAAATCTATTCTACTTAAAAAATAGGATGATTTTTATTGAGAGGATTTTGTTGTAATAATTGTTGTATTAAAAGAAATAAATGAGGGCGTTGTGTTTTAAATTCTAGAGGCTGTTCAAAAAAGAATTCTATGCTTCTTGCAAATAATTCTTTCATATTTTGACCTGCATATTTTCCTAAAAAAGGATCTTCATTATTTTGAATTTCTAATAATTCTTTTTGTCCTTCTTTTAGCCAATTATTCCAATGTATAGGATCGAAAACAGGATAAATATGATTTTCAAAATCAATACTATGGCTAATTTCATGAAGGGCAATATTTACAGCATCATCTTCAATTTCAAAACCTTTGATAACACTAGGCCAACTTAAACTAATTAATTTTTTTCTAGGATTGACATCTCCAGCAATGAGTTGATTCATTCCTTTATATGTATATTTTCTAGGAGCAATAAAAATCGTTTTAAAATTGTATAATAGATATTTTTTTAATCCAAAAGTAATTTGAATAAAAGCACTTCCGATTAGTATTTTCATTTCTTGAGTGACTTGGATATTTTTTTCAGAAACGAAGTGCAAAGAATGAATTAAAATAGATAATCTTTTTAAAAATAATTTTTTTAATGAAGGATTTAGATGAGCATAATAAGAAGAATGTTGAAGTAATATGGTTTCATATTCTTTAGGAATTTTTGGAGGAAAAAAAGAATACCAAAGTTGTTGTAACATTAGATATGAAATTAAAAGAAGAGGGATTCAAAAAAGTTTTGAATCCCTCTTTATGAAAGATAATAAAAATAAATTATTCTTTACCTTCTTCTTTCTTTTCAGGCATTAAAATAAATTCTTTTATTTCAGAAAAATTAAATACTTTTTTTGCCATTTTTTGAACTGCTTCAGAATTTAAACCATTAATGGCTTTTTCATAATGTTCTAATTGAACTCTTTTAGGATCTAAGTCGTTAATATAAGCCCCTAATAAAAAACTATTCCAAAAACGATTTTCTTTTAATTGTTTAATACGTTCTTGTTTTTGAGTTTCAGTGACTTTAGTAATATCTTTATCTTCAACACCATCATTAATAACACCTAGAATAACTTCTTTAGTCGCTTTAACTAATTTTTCTACTTCATCAGGGTTGGCATTAAATTCAATTGAAATTGAATATTTTTCTTTAGGCCAGCGTTGAGGATTTCCAGATACGCGAACACCATAAACACCTCCTTCATCTTCTCTTAATTTTTCACGTAATTTAATTCTCATAACAGCAATCATAGATTTGAAATCATAACGTGCTTGAGCATCATCCCAATCAAATTCTCCTTCAAACATTAATTGAACAACAGATTTAGGAGCTTGACCTTTTTCATAAGTTTTAGAAATTTTACCTTTTTTCATCCAAATATCAACATCTTTCCATTTTTCAGTTCTAGGAGTAGCAGGTAAATTTCCTAAATATTGAGAAATTTTTCCTTTAATAGCTTCAGGATCAAAATTACCTGTAAAAGTAAAGATGAAGTCTCCAGCATTAGCAAAACGCTGCTTATAAATTTCCATTACTTTATCTAAAGTTACTTTATCTAATCCATCTAAAGTAGGTAATTGTTTACGAGGATTATCTCCATATAATTCTTTACTCACTTGTTCAGCAAAAAAGAATTGAGGATTAGCCCCCATCATAGCAAATTGAGTTTTAATTTGTGTCATAAATGATGACATTGCCGTTTCATCTCTTCTAGGTTCTGTAAAATATAAATACACTAATTGTAGCATGGTTTCAAAATCCTTTGGAGAACAATTACCATTCATTCCCTCATCTAATTCATCAATAAAAGGACCTACATTTACTGTTTTTCCAGCTAACATTTTTTGTAGTTCAGTTGCATCAAATTTACCTACACCAGACTGATTAATAATAGTAGATGCTAAAGCAGCAGACCAAAAATCTTCATCAGGAACTAATGAATGTCCTCCAGGAGAATAAGAAGACATTAATATTTCATCATTTTTAAAATCAGTAGGTTTTAAAATGACTTTAATGCCATTAGCTAAAACGAGTTCTGTTACACCAATTTCATCTATGGTAGAAGTAGAAGTAATAGGTGTGGGAGGTAATTTTGCAGCTAATAAAGGTTCAGAGCTTACATTATCTTCATAAGCTTCAACTTTTACCATTTTAACATCATCTAATACTTGACGAATTTCTTTTTCTGTAGGCATAGTAACCCCTTCTTTATCTGGACCTGTAACAATTACTACTCTATTTTTATCAGTAATCCATTTAGCAGCTAAAGCATTCACTTCTTTTACTGTAATGGTAGGTAAGAATTGTTTGTACAAATCATAGGTTTGTTGAGGGCTAGGATAAGGAGTATCTTCAAGGTGATTCGATACATATCTCATCGCTAATCTTCCAGAAGGAGTTTTATCTGCTTCTTTGAATCTTTTTTCAATTCTTCGCATCAATTCTTTTTTGGTTCTATCTAATTCTGAACGATTAAAACCATGTTGTAATACCCTTTGATTTTCAATTAAAACAGCTTCTAATCCACTTAGGACACCCTCAGGTTTTACACTAGCCATGCTATAATAAAAATCAGAAGAACGAATAAAACCACCATATCCAGCAAAAGCACCTAAAAATGGAGGGTTTGCAGTACGAGTTAACTCATCTAATCTAGCACTTAGCATATCATTGTATAAGCTATGTACCATTTGCATACGGTAATCTGCTAAATTATTAACTTTTGCAGGATCATGTTTATACATGACTTGAACTTGAGTACTACTCGCTTCTTTATCTGTAACAATAGATACTAAAGTCTCATCATGTTTAGGAACATCATATTCTTTTTTCTCTCTAGAATTTTCTGGATTTTTAAGAGTCGCAAAATTTTCTTTAACTTGTTTCTCTACAGCATCTACATCAATATCTCCTACAACAACAACTGCCATTAAATCTGGACGGTACCAATCATTATAAAAACGAGTAAACGCTTCTCTTGGAGCTGTTTTAATGATTTCAGGCTGACCAATAGGCAAACGTTTTGCATAGCGAGAATCTTTAAATAAAACAGGGAAATATTGGTTTTGCATTCTTTCTCCTGCTCCTAAACGAGAACGCCATTCTCCTAAAATAACACCTCTTTCTTTATCAATTTCTTCCATTTCAAAAGTAACAGCACCTGCCCAATCTTCTAGGATTAATAAACCTTTATCAAACATTTCTTGATCATCAGTTCTTACTTGAAGCATATAAACTGTTTCATCAAAAGATGTATAAGCATTCAAATCAGGACCAAATTTGGTTCCTATAGATTCTAAATAATCAACTAATTCGCTCTTTTTAAAATTTTTAGTACCATTAAAACACATGTGTTCTAAAAAGTGAGCTAAGCCTTGTTGATCCTCATCTTCTTGCATGGCTCCTGCATCAATAGCTAATCGTAACTCTGCACGACCTTCAGGTTTTACATTTCTTTGGATATAATATTTCATACCATTGGCTAATGTACCTGTACGAACAGATTCATCTAAAGGAACTTTCTTGTCTGCCCAATCAGGCTGACTTGCTTCTACTCCTACCATACTATTATCTTCTACAGTGTCTTTAGCAACTTCTGTAGCCTTTTCTCCCACTTTGGGAGTACAAGAGATAATAAAACTAGAAATGAGCATTACAATGAATGCAAAAAAATAATTAAATTTTAATTTCATAATTTAACAGTTTTTATTAGATTTTATTATGAATTGTTTTTTAATAATTCGCAATAAAGTCTATTCATAAGATTAAAGAACTTCAAGTATTCAATATGGATTGATACGGGAATGTTTATATTTGCCCCGAAATTAGGGAATCTTTTCCTTTCTAAAAGAATTATTTATATACAATAGGGTTGTTTAATAGATGAGCGACCATTTTTATTCGATAATTGGAAATTTTAAGAATCATGAAAAAGCCAAAAAGATATTTAGTTACATCTGCTTTACCTTATGCGAATGGACCTTTACATATTGGACATTTAGCAGGAGCATATTTGCCTGCTGATATATATGTAAGATATTTAAGGGCTATGGGGGAAGATGTAGTTTTTATTTGTGGTTCTGATGAACATGGTGCTGCTATTACGATTCGTGCCAAACAAGATGGAGTAGCTCCTCAAGATATTGTAGATCGTTATAATGCTTTAATTAAAGATACTTTTGAGAAAGTAGGTGTTTCTTTTGATATATATCATAGAACGTCTTCAAAGTTGCATCATGAAACCGCTCAAGACTTTTTTAGAGTTTTGAATAAAAATGGTGAATTTATTAAACAAGTATCAGAACAATATTATGATGAATCGGCACAACAATTTTTAGCAGATCGATATATTACAGGAACTTGTCCTAAATGTAATCATGAAGAAGCTTATGGTGATCAATGTGAAAATTGTGGCTCTACATTAAGTCCTACAGAATTGATTCAACCAAAATCTAAGATGAGTGGAGAAACGCCTGTACTCAAAGAAACGACTCATTGGTATTTGCCTTTGGATAAATATGAAGAATGGTTGCGTCCTTGGATTGAGCAAGGAATATTAAAAGGAGAAACACATCACAATCCTAATGAATGGAAACCTCATGTATTAGGACAATGTAAGTCGTGGTTAGATGGTGGACTCCAAGCAAGAGCTATGACTCGTGATTTGACTTGGGGGGTTGATGTTCCTCAAGAAATTGAGGGAGCAGAAGGAAAAAAATTATACGTTTGGCTCGATGCTCCTATTGGTTATATTTCTGCAACAAAACAATGGGCAGCGGATCATGGAAAAGATTGGAAACCTTATTGGCAAGATAAGGATACTAAATTATTGCATTTTATTGGTAAGGATAATATTGTTTTTCATTGTGTGATTTTCCCTGTTATTTTAAATGCTCATGGTGATTATATTTTACCTGATAATGTTCCTGCTAATCAATTTTTAAATTTAGAAGGAAGAAAAATTTCTACTTCCAAAAATTGGGCAATTTGGGTACATGAATTTGTAGAAGATTTTAAAGAGCAACCAGAGTTTATTGATATTTTAAGATATTATATGATTAAGGTTATGCCTGAAACACGTGATAGTGAATTTACTTGGAAAGGTTTTCAGGAAGCGAATAATACAGAATTGGTTAATAACTTAGCTAATTTTATTAATCGAGTAGTGGTATTAACGAATAAATATTATGATGGAAAAATTCCTACTATTGATAAAAGTTTAGAAATTAATTGTTCTTCTGAAGAAGGGAAAAAATCTTCTTTTAATGCTGAATTCAATGCGATTAAAATTCATGTAGAAAGAGTGGGAGCATATATTGAAAAATATGATTTTAGGAATGCTCTAAAAGAAGTAATGGCTCTTTCAGAATTAGGAAATAAATTATTACAATTTAATGCTCCTTGGTCTTTAATCAAAACAGATGAGGAAGCTACAAAAGTGGTAATGAATATTGCTGCTCAGGTTGTAACTACATTGGGCGTTATTCTATTTCCTTTTTTGCCTGATACATCTAAAAGAATTTGTAATTTATTGAATTTACCAACTTCTAAAAATGGTAATTTAAAATTGTTATTAGAGAAATTAGAAAATAATCAATCGATTATTGAGAATAATCATCAAATTAATAAGCCTACTCATTTATTTACTAAATTATCTGATCAGTGGGTGGAAGAACAAATTCAAAAATTAGAAGATAGCCAAGAAAAAGAAATTTCTTATGTTGGATTAAAAAAAGAAACTACTTTTGATGATTTTCAGGAAATGGATTTGAGAACCGGAACGATTGTTACTGCTGAAAAAATGAAAAAGGCAAAAAAATTATTACAGCTAACGGTAGATGTAGGTTTTGAACAACGTACCGTAGTTTCAGGTATTGCAGAATTTTTTAAACCAGAAGAAATTATAGGACAAAAAGTATTATTATTAGCAAATTTAGCTCCTAGAAAAATTAGAGGTGTAGAATCGCAAGGAATGATTTTAATGGCGGAAAATGAAAAAGGAGAATTAGCTTTTGTTAGTCCTCCTAATGATTTTGGAAATGGATTTGTTGTGAGGTAGGCAGTTATCAGTTACCAGTGACCAGTAAATAATTTGTTGGTCACTGAACACTGGTAACTGATAACTCACTAC
>JAHDII010000125.1 GCA_020630895.1 Saprospiraceae bacterium | reverse complement strand
GAAGAAATTATTTACACTCTTCATCGATACCTAAAACATATTTTTGGACAACTTCTATTTCTTTTGCTGTATCTTCTCCTTTGAAGCCTTTGACTTCATCATTATTTAATTTTTGAGCATAAAGAAGAGTGAGAGGTTTAGCAACAGGAAGATAAGACCAATGCCATTTTTCTTCGTTATATCCAAATGGACGATTTTCATCTTTTTTAGAATAAGGCTGATAAAAACCATAAGTTGCAGCATTAGCAACCAACCAATCATATATTTTTTTGCCTTTTCCTTTATCAAAAAATTCATTTTCAAGAGCATTCAAATCCATATCAGTACCCCAATGGTGTCTTGAAGTACCAGGCATAGAACTATATTCTAAAATTTTTAATGCTCTATTAGAACCAAAAGGAATCGCTTTAGCTAAATCTTTTCCATCTACTTTTCTTCTTCCAGTCCATTTATCTTCCCAAATTCTTTTTTGACTACTAAAACTTCGAGTAGCTGAAATAATTTTAAGATGTATGCCATCTTTTTTGGCTGCTTCATACATTTTAAGAAAAGCGTTGTAAGTATCTTTTCTTAAATACATTCCTTTTCTATTGGCATATTTTACATCAATAATGGTAAAATCTTCATGAGTAGAAGGATTAAATTTACCTAAAAGATAAGATTCATCAATACTAGAAATATCAAAAGTCATAGTTTCATTTTCATCTTTTCCTCTTGATGCTAAAATATCATCACCAATTGTAATCGTACCATTTTCATACGGAGATTCTCCAGGGCCTTCTTCTACAATTAATTCTTCATCTAAAACAAGAGTTGGAGTATGATTCATTTCTGTAGGAGTTTCTTCTTCATCTCCAAACTTTTGATCATTGATATTAGGAATAGTAGGTACATCAGGAATAGCTGCTGTAGCTTTAGAAGAATGAATCACAACAGCATACTGCTCATCAACAACACCCACAGTAATATTGGTAAAATGATTAATTGTAGATTTTACGGTTTTATCTTTGTTTTTAGAAGAAGTATCTTGAATTTTTATAGTAGATCTTTTTGTGATTTTAACTGCTTCAGTAGGAAGAATTTCTTCATCAGCGATAGGTAAATCGTCAGAAATATCGTATGAAACATTTTCATAGGACACTACATCATCACAACCATTTAACAAAATAGTAGTGAGTAGGAATAAGCTGATTATGGTATTAACGGTTCTCAAGTATATCTAAATTAAAAATCTAAAATACTCTTATTTTTTATAAATGACAAAAATCTGTATCATTTTTATAAAATTTAACGTAATTTATTGAATAGTGTTGCATCCCCATACCCAATCTGACAAAGAATAATTTTTTAGAACATAAGAATAATGCCACCATTCTGTGCGAATATGTTTAAATCCTCTTTTATACATTAAATTTTTCAATAAAATTCTATTATTAACAATAGTATCATTGAATTTTGAGTAACCATGATAGGCTTCTTTTCCAAAATGATCAAAATCAGTTCCCATATCTAACTCTTTACCATCTGTATCAACTAATGTAAGATCAACTGCGGCACCTCTGCCATGCATCGAGCCTTTGTTCGGAGGAGAGACAAAACGGGGATCAGGTACAATATCCCATAATTTTTGTTGATAAGGACGAGGGCGATAACAATCAAATATTTTTAAACCACCAAGCCCCAATTCTTTAGCATCTTCATGAACTTTGATAAGAGCTTTGGCTATTTGAGGACGTAAAAAACATTTACCACAATCATAAATAATTTCTCCTACAAAATTGTTATCAGTAGCATATCGCATATCAATTACAATTTCTGAATTCAAATCTTCTATATCCAACCAAAGTGAAGTGTCATAAGGTTCAGGATGAATGATGGGAGGTTGAACTATTTCTACACTATCTTTTTTAGGATGATGGGTACTATTTTTTTTTTCGGATGAATTGTTGTTACATGATGTAATGATTATCAATATAGTATATAGAATTAACGAATAATAAATTAAAATACTTTTGTTATTAATTTCCATGAAATTAAATGATTATGAATTAGTTGATAGGTTCTCCTTTTAAAGTCTTCATTTGTTTATCATAAAAAATAGCAGTTTCTATTTGTCCTAATGTTCTATAACAATCTCTAAGAGCTTGAACAGTTCCCAAACTATTAGGATTTTTATCATAAGATCTTTTATAATAAGTGATTGCTGAATTGTAATCTTTCTTTTGCATATAAGCAAAACCTAAATTATTAAGAGCTGAAATATTATTAGGAACAATATCTACAGCTTTACTAAAATATTCAAGAGCTTTATCATTATTACCCAATTTGCTATAACATAAACCTACACCTCCATAAGCTAAATGATAATCAGGTTTCATTTCAATTCCTGTTTTAAAGATTTCTATCGCTTCATTATATTTTCCTAAACTTTCTAAAGCCAAGCCTTTATTTTGATATACATCAACAAATGTAGGATTGATTTCTATCGCTTTAGTATAATATTCTATCGCCTCATTAACAAGTTTTACTTTTTCAGAATTCGTACTGATACCTTTAGATTGATCATATAAGTGTTTGCCATAAAAAGATAAAGTTCTTGCACTATTAGGAGCAGATACTACTCCTGTAGGAAACAAAGTTGCATTGTTTTTCCAAGCATAATTTCTATTAATAGTTTTATAAGAATACAATATACATATAACTCCTAAAACCGTCCAATAAATAGTTAAATCCTTTTCTTTAGCGAGGTACTTAAATAATAAATATCCTAAAATAAAACAAAAGCCAAGAGAAGGAGAAAAAACTAATCTTTCAGCCATAGTTACACCCATTAAGAATAATATATTACTTACAACAGCAAACATGATCACATATAATAAAATACCGTAAGAAATAGGATTTTTAGATTTCAATTGATGAATAGCAAAACCCAATATTCCTACCCAAATCAATAGACTCATAAAAGCTTTAGGATTGGCAAAATTGATGATAGGAATTTGATATGCAGAATAATCAAAACTGAGATTGACAGGAACAATAAGTAACCATAAATATTTGGCAGCCATGTATATCGCTGTTGCTAGTCGTTCACCCATTCCGCTGGCAGCATATAAGGTATTATCTACAATACCAAGAGTTTGTCCATTGTCTCCAGTAAATTGCATTCTTAATAAAAAATAGATAATGGTAGGTATTAAAAAATAAGCAGTTGTAATTCCTAATTTTTTAAATTGCTCGGCACTAAATGTTTTTAAAGAATTTATTTCTTTTGAAAAGAAGAATAATGTTAGAGGAACTAAAGCAATAATTTGTAGCCCTGATTCTTTTGAAAGTGTAGCAAAGAAGTAAGAAAGTAATGATAAAACTAACCATTTAATTTTGGAGGTTTCATCATATTTTAAAATAGAAAAAAGAGTACCTACCATTCCTAGCATTACAAAAATCTCATCTCTACTTTTAATATTAGCAACCACTTCTGTATGAATAGGGTGAGCCACAAATAAAAGTGTAATGCCTAGAGGTAACCAATAATGTTTATCTTCAAATATTTTGAGTAATAATAAATATAAAATGCCACAAGCAATAGCATACCAGAAAATATTGAAAAAATGATAGATTTTGGCTTCTTTATCAACACTTTCTGGAGTTCTTGTTGAGCCATTTATTTTTTCTCTAAATAATGCTTTTTCAATAGTAAAAGCCGCCATCATCATAGGACGATAATTCGCATCAGGATTTCCAGTAAAGCCTTCATGAAAAGAAGAAGTAAAAATATCGCCTAAGCCATCTATTCCCTTTTTTTGAACAAATTTATTTTTGATACAGACCAAATCATCATCCAAAACAAATTGATGATTAAGGGTATTAAAATACAATACAAAAGCTGCAATCATAGGTATAAAAGCATACCATAAATGATTATCGACGTGTCTTTTTTCTTGATTTTTAGCAACTTTCTTTTTTTTCTTATTTGTAGCTTCCTTTTTTTTTGCCATAATATCAAATGTATTTTTTACCCGAAAAATAACAAACTTAATTGAATCCTTTAATCTTTACAACTAATTCTATTATATTGTGCATTCTATAGTTTGATTTTTAGAACAAATTATCAATATTAAAAAGAAAATTAATGGATAAAAGAAAATTTTTAAAGGTTTCTGCAATAGCAGCTACAGGTTTAATGATACATCCTTTTTATAGTTGTCAACCTTCAACAAAAGAAAAAGAACCCAATAATAAAGAAAAACAGCCCTCTTTACGAAATGAAGCATTTGTTTTACCTTCATTATCTTTTCCTGTAGAAGCATTAGAGCCTAATATTGATAAAATGACCATGGAAATCCATCATGGAAAACATCATGCAGGTTATGTGAAAAAATTAAATAAAGCAGTGGAAAATACTTCTTTTGCTCAAATGCCTTTATTAGATATTATGGAGAAAGTTACGCCTGAAGATACAGGAGTACGAAATAATGGAGGAGGTCATTATAATCATAGTTTATTTTGGGATGTAATTGCTCCGAACCAAAATGGACAAGCAGAAGGAAAATTGCTAGATGCTATTAATGAAGCATTTCAATCTTTTGATGAATTTAAAAATGTATTTAGCCAAGCAGCTAAAACAAGATTTGGTTCTGGTTGGGCATGGTTATCTCTCGATGATGCAGGGAAATTATTTGTAAGTTCTACACCTAATCAAGATAATCCATTAATGAAAAATATTGTAGAACAAAAAGGAACACCTATTTTAGGAATAGATGTTTGGGAACATGCTTATTATTTGAATTATCAAAATAGAAGAGGAGATTATATTCAAAATTTCTTTAATGTTATAGATTGGAAAAAGGTAGCAGCAAACTTTGCTAATGCTTTGAAGTAAAGTTTATTCAAGGAATAAATACCTTATAAAAGACTTATTTAGAAAAAATCAAAATAATCTTAGGGGAAAGTTTGGATTTTTGATAAAATTATTGCATTTTGCACACATATTCAAATATATATTTTGAATATAAAAGTCATAGGGTGTTCAAATTATAGCGATTAAGCTTTGAGTTTAATCGCTTTTTTATATAAAATAGTATAATATACCTTATATTTTGAATTTATCTTCTTTAACTATCTATAATTTTTAAAAGAATATAAGTGTTCCTTTTTTCATTTCTTTCATCAACATAAACTCCTTTCTAATCGTTAGCAGATTGTTCAATGATATTCGTTAAAGAAGAAATTGTTTTTATTCTTTTGAGTAGTTTACAAGCTATTCTAAAAATAAAGTCTAAAGAATATCCAAAACTTCATTGCATCATATTATATTTTTTTTAATATTTGTTATCCAAAATAAATAAAATATGTATAAACTTTTAATTTTTTTACTGTCTTTTCTCTTTATAAATAACTTACAATCTCAAGTAGAAGATAATTATTTTCAACAAAAAGTAGATTATGATATTCAAGCCACTTTAGATGATTCCTTACATTATTTAACAGGTTTTGTAGATATAAAATATATCAATAATTCTCCAGATACTTTAGAAGGCATTTATTTACACCTTTGGCCTAATGCTTATCGAAATAGACAAACCGCTTTTGCTAAACAACAAATTGAAAATGGAGATGTAGATTTTTATTTTGCTCCTTCTCAACATTTAGGAGGATATAAGGATATCGAAGTTAAAGTAGATGAAAAAGTTGTAGAATGGGATTATTGGGAAGATCAATTTGATATAGCATATATCACCTTATCTAAGCCCTTAAACGCAGGAGATTCTTTAACAATTAATACCTCTTTTCGACTTAAAATTCCTCATTCTTATTCTCGATTAGGACACGTAGGACAATCGTACCAAATGACACAATGGTATCCTAAACCAGCAGTATATGATAAAAATGGATGGCATCCCATGCCTTATTTAGATCAAGGAGAATTTTATTCTGAATTTGGCAATTTTGATGTAGAAATTACACTACCTAAAAATTATGTTGTAGGAGCAACAGGAGAATTACAGACCACTTCTGAGATCGAATTTTTAAATCAAAAAATAGAAGAAACTCAGAAAAAAAAGAAAAATAAAGAATTTTTAGAAAAGAAAAAAGAGAATGATTTTCCAGTATCGAGTCCTACAATGAAGACTATAAATTATAAAGCCACTAATGTTCATGATTTTGCTTGGTTTGCGGATAAAAGATTTTATGTAGATAAAAGCGAAGTGGTTCTTCCTTCTGGTAAAAAAATAGATACTTATACAATGTTTACCAATGAAGAAGCTGAACTTTGGGCAGATGCTATTGATTATGTAGATCGTTCTGTTTTATTTTATTCAGAAAGAGTAGGAGAGTATCCTTATCCTCATGCAACAGCGATACAAAGTGCATTGAGTGCAGGAGCAGGAATGGAATATCCAATGATTACAGTGATTGGTCTTGCAGGTTCTGCTGAAAGTTTAGATGAAGTCATTACCCATGAAGTAGGACATAATTGGTTTTATGGAATTTTAGCCACCAACGAAAGAGATTATGCTTGGCTAGATGAAGGATTTAATTCTTATTATGAACATGAGTATATGGAAAAATATTATGATTCCAAAGGTTCTTATTTAGGATATGAAAAACTAGTAGGTGTTCCTGCAAATGAAGCCAATCAATTAACTTTTTATCTTCCTATGCGAAGACATACCGATCAAGCCATTAATACTCCTTCTCAAGATTTAAGATTATTTAATTATTGGACAGGGGCTTACGAAAAACCTGCATATCTTTTAGAATATCTAGAAAATTATTTAGGTACAGATGAATTTAATCGAGTAATGCAAACATATTATGATACATGGAAATTTAAACATCCACAGCCTGAAGATGCAAAAGCATTATTTGAAAAAGAAACAGGAAAAGATTTGTCTTGGTTTTTTGATGGACTTATTAATACTACAGATCCTTTAGATTATAAAGTACAATCTATTGAAAAAAACAATGGTGGTTATGATATTACAGTAATAAATAAAGGAGAAATTAATGCTCCATTTCCTATAGATGCTATTGAGGAAGGACGAATTATTAAAACTGTTTGGTCTGAAGGATTTGAAGGAGAAAAAATAATTAGAATTCCTATTAATGCTGGAGAAAAATTTGTGGTTGATGATCAAAAAATAATGCCTGATTTTAATCGAAAAAATAACTCAATTACTGCAAAAGGAAAAAAAATGGAACCACTCCAATTTAAATTTCTTGCAGGAGTGGAAAATCCAGATAAGACTACTGTTTATTGGACACCTACTATAGCAGTTAATAAGTATGATGGTTTTCAGTTAGGTATGGCATTATACAATACAGCATTACCTTCTAAAAAATTAGAATGGGTGCTTGCTCCATTTTTTGGATTTCGTTCTAAAGATATCAATGGCTTAGCACATATTCGATATAATATGTATCCTGAAAAATTGCAAAGACTTTCTGTAGGATTAGGATATAAAGGATTTTCTTATTGGGAAAATGATTTTTATGAACAATTTAATGCTACAAAAGATTTTGATTATTATAGAGTACGCCCTTATATAGAATTAGAACTCAATAAAAATAATGCGAGAAGTAGAACTCAACAAATATTTACCATCCAAACTTTATTAATTAATCAACAAGTAACAGGAACCTTATCTCAAGAAATTGTTGGAGCAGATACATCTCTCGTTTATACAGGACATCAAAATGAATTTATTGTAGTACCTCAAGTAAAATATAATATTGAAAATACAGATGCTATTCAACCTTTTTCTATAGAAATTGCTTTAGAAGGACAACAATATAAAACTCGTCCAGCAGAAGAAAATGCAGCATATTTAAAAACAACGATTGATGCAGCATATCGTTTTAATTATAAAAAGAAAAAAGGAATTCATTTAAGAACTTATATAGGAGCTTTTATTTTTAATACTCAAAAAAATGCAGGAGGGGTTTCTAATTTGAATTTTGCTAGAAGTAGTTTATCTCTTATTAGTCAAGGATTTAGTGATCCTTGGTTCGATGATTTTTATAGAGGACGTTCTGAAGGAGAAGGATTTTTATCTCAACAAATTCATACCAATCAAGGAGGATTTAAAACACCTACATCTGGCGTTCAAGGATTAGGACAAAGCAACAGTTTTGTAGCAGCATTAAATATTAAAATTGATTTGCCTATGAATTTTCCTTCATATATTCCTGCAATTAGACCCTATTTAGATTTAGGATATTTTAAAGATAGTCGTCCTACTGCAATAGATGCTACTTTTAATGAAGGTTTAATAGCTAGTGGAGGTATTGCACTTGAATTTTTAGATGGAAGAATTGGTGTTTATTTACCATTGTTTGGAACAGATAATGTTCAAAATATTTTAAAACAAAAAGGAAAATATTTTTCTAGGATTGCTTTTTCTGTCGATTTGAATCGATTGAATCCTTTTAAATATGCTTATAATTTTGACTTGTAGATATTATTATGAAAAGTTTTTTCTATCATCAAATTTTTGTAATAACATCTTATAATT
>JAHDII010000124.1:7651-8577 GCA_020630895.1 Saprospiraceae bacterium | reverse complement strand
ATTTGTCAAGATATAACAATCTATGTTGATGCCGCTGGACAAGTTTCAATAGATAGTTCGGATATTGATAATGGGTCATTTGATGAATGTGGAGATGTAAGTATTAGTATCAACCAATCTGATTTTGATTGTACTGACTTGGGAGATAATACAGTAACTCTTACAGTTATGGATGAAAATTCTAATGTAGATAGTTGTCAAGCAATTGTAACAGTGTTAGATACTATTTCGCCAGTAGCAGTTTGTCAAGATATTACAGTACAACTAGATGCTACAGGACAAGTAACAATAGATAGTTCTGATATTAATAATGGAAGTACAGATAATTGTACTATTGTTTCAATAGAAGTATTCCCTAATACATTTGGTTGTTTAGATGTAGGAGATAATACAGTTACTTTGACAGTAACCGATCAAAGTGGCAATGTTTCAACTTGTACTGCAACAGTAACAGTAGAAGATAATATCAATCCATCGGCTGATTGTCAGGATATTACCATTTATTTAGATGATACAGGAAATGTATCAATTACACCAGGTGATATAGATGGAGGTTCTTCTGCTAATTGTGCTGTACAAAGTATTAGTATAGATAGTACTTCGTTTGATTGTACAGAAGTAGGAGATAATACTGTAACATTAACAGTTGTTGATGGAAATGGAAATGTTTCAACTTGTACATCTATTGTAACAGTATTAGATACAATAGCACCTGTGGCTAATTGTCAAGATGTAACTCTTTCTGTAGATTCAAGTGGTAATGTAACAATTGAAGTAAGTGATATAGATAATGGCTCTACAGATAATTGTGGAATTGCATCTATGGTATTAGATAACGATACATTTAGTTGTGATGGTGCAGGAGAACATACAGTAACATTAACTGTAACAGATGTTAATGGAAATGTTTCTGAATGTACTTCCAC
>JAHDII010000124.1:0-7631 GCA_020630895.1 Saprospiraceae bacterium | reverse complement strand
ATACCCGTTGGGTTTAAAAAGTAGCGTTATTTATTGACAACATTCAATAATAAAAGGCAAAATCATTTATTTGATTTTGCCTTTTTTTTATTCTTAATAAAATTTTCATTACTTGTTGTATAAATAATATAGAGGTTTCTTAATTTTACCACGAAACTGAAACCAAAACCATGCTGAAACCTAAAATTCTTGTAACTGGAGCTGGAGGACAACTAGGATCTGAACTAATTCCTGCTCTAAGAGAAAAGGTAGGAAATAATAATGTTGTAGCTTCTGATTTAAAGGAGTTGGATAACAATCAAGGACCTACAGAATTATTGGATATTTTAGATAATAATAAAATAGAGACTGTAATAGATAAATATCAGATCAATGAAATTTATCATTTAGCAGCTATACTTTCTGCGGAAGGAGAAAAGAATCCAGTAAGGACATGGAATATTAATATGGATGGGCTATTGAATATTTTTGAAATTTCAAGAAAAAAAGGAATTCAAAAAATATTTTATCCTAGTTCAATAGCTGTTTTTGGGAATCAAACAGAAAAAATAAATACACCACAAAATCCAGTATTGATACCTGAAACTGTATATGGAATTAGTAAGGAATCAGGAGAAAATTGGGCAAATTATTATTATCAAAAATATAATTTAGATATTCGTTCTTTGCGATATCCAGGATTGATAGGTTATCAATCATTACCTGGAGGAGGAACTACGGATTATGCAGTAGAAATTTTTCATAAAGCAATTGGACAACAAAAATATACTTGCTTTTTAAATAGAGATACTCGATTACCAATGATGTATATGGATGATGCTATTCGTGCAACATTGGAATTGATGGATGCTCCTAAAGAAAATATTAAAGTAAGAACAAGTTATAATTTGAGTGGCATGAGTTTTACTCCTGAAGAGATATATTTGGAGATTAAGAAATATATTCCTGAATTTGAAATTGAATATAAACCTGACTTCAGAGAGAGTATTGCACGTTCTTGGGTAGAAAGTATAGATGATTCTAAAGCTAGAGAAGATTGGGGATGGAAGGAAGTATTTAATTTGTCTCAAATGACTCAAGTCATGCTAGAAAATCTAAGATAGTCATCGAAATTATTTTCAAAATTTATATTTTACTATAAAACATGAATTTAGGATAACTTCATAATTAAAAAATAAAATACTTATGTTTGATAATGTAAAAAATTCATTGCAAAATGAATTAGAAGAAATAAAAAAAGCAGGATTGTATAAAGAAGAAAGAGTGATTACGACACCTCAATCTGCAGAAATTAAAACCAATAAAGGATTAGAAGTTTTAAATTTTTGTGCTAACAATTATTTAGGATTATCTTCTCATCCTGAAGTGATTAAAGCAGCAAAAGAAGTTATTGATTCTCATGGTTATGGAATGTCTTCTGTTCGTTTTATTTGTGGAACACAAGATATTCATAAAGAATTAGAACAAAAGATTTCTGATTTTTTAGGAATGGAAGATACTATTTTATATGCAGCTGCTTTTGATGCGAATGGAGGTGTTTTTGAACCTATATTGACAAAAGAAGATGCTATTATTTCAGATGAACTCAATCATGCTTCTATTATAGATGGGATTCGTTTGTGTAAGGCGGCAAGATATAGATATCTTCATAATAATATGGAAGATTTAGAAGCAAAATTGCAAGAAGCACAAGGAGCAAGAAGAAGATTGATTGCCACTGACGGTTCTTTTTCTATGGATGGTACAATAGCTCAATTAGATAAAATTTGTGATTTAGCAGATAAATATGATGCTATGGTTATGGTGGATGAATGTCATTCAACAGGATTTTTAGGCAAAACGGGTAGGGGAGTTCATGAGTATAGAAATGTAATGGGACGAATTGATATTATTACAGGAACTCTAGGAAAAGCATTAGGAGGAGCATCAGGAGGGTTTACTGCAGCTAGAAAGGAAATTGTAGATATGTTGCGTCAACGTTCTCGCCCTTATTTATTTTCCAATACTGTAGCCCCTTCTATTGTAGGAGCATCAATTAAAGTATTAGATCTCTTAACAAAGGATACATATTTAAGAGATAAATTAGAAGAGAATACTCTATATTTTAGGACAGAAATGACAAAAGCAGGATTCGATATTGTTCCTGGAATACATCCTATTGTTCCTATTATGTTATATGAAGCAACTTTAGCTCAACAATTTGCTGAAAAATTATTAGATGAAGGAATATATGTGATTGGGTTTTTCTATCCTGTAGTACCTAAAGGAAAAGCAAGAATAAGAGTGCAACTTTCCGCAGGGCATGAAAAAGAACATCTAGAGAGAGCTGTTGCAGCATTTACTAAAATAGGTAAAGAATTAGGTGTGATATAAATATGATTTTCTAAAAATCAGAAGGAAAAAAAGCATCTTCAAAATGAGAAATTTGAGGATGCTTTTTTTGAAATAATACAGCAATAATATCAAAACGAATTTCCCAATCATGTTGAATTTCTTGAGCATAAACTTGTGCAGCATCTGCCATAAGTTTTTCTTTTTGAGGAGTAACAAAACTTTCAGGAGTACCAAAAAAATCAGAAGTTCTGGTTTTAACTTCTACAAAGATTAAAATATTTTCTGTAGGATTTTTGGCTATAATATCTATTTCAGCTTTTTTGAATCTCCAATTTTTTTCAAGTATTTCAAGTCCTTTGTTTTGTAAAAAATTGAGAGCTAATTCTTCACCCTTTTTTCCGATATTATGATGTTTAGCCATTCTTGGATTGATTCTTTATAGCTTTTTCATCTTTTTTATTGTACGGACAATGCCTACAAGAATTATTACAACAATACCCTCGTTCTTTTAAATATTTTTCAGTAAAGACATATAAGCCTTTCTCAATATAAAAATGAATGCCTTCTTGTAGTTTATCGGATTTTTTGGTCATCTAAAATATGTTCTAATTCAAGATTTTTGGCTCTTGCAACAAAATAATATGTTCCAAAAAGAGCTCCTGAAAAGAATAAGTCTCCTAAAAGAGTATTAGGTAAAAAAGGTAGTCCAGCAGTAAAACAAGCTATTAAACCAGTAATATCTTTAGTGTACATGGGGGTACTTGCCCAAGTACCAAAATTAGTAATAACAAAAAATGAAATAGAAGCGATAAGACTTGCTAAAAATACATTACTAAAATTAACTTTTTTCAATAAAAATTGTCCAAATATAACAATAGCTGCAAAGCCTAAATAAATCCAAATACTAGAGGGATGGAAAAAGACAAAACCATCATAATATTGAGCATAAAACACATTGTTGATAACAAGGTCACTTAAAAATAAAGCGATAAAAGGGACTATAAAAGCTAAATATTTTTTGTTGAAATAAGCAGCACCAAATAATCCCATAGCTCCAAGGGCTGTAAAATTAGGAGGATGAGGCAAAAAACGTGTTGCGGCAGCAATAAATATCATTGTAATGATAATAACTAAATTTTGCTTGTTTCGTGTCTGCATATTGATATAAATTTTATTATTCTACAAAAATAAGTTATTTTGAGTAAATCATCATAGTACTATATAAAATAAATTTTTAACTTCATTTTATATTACAGGATATTTCAAGATTTAATTTTGATTAAAAAATAGAATATTTGTGAATGAAAAATGTAAATAGAATCGTTTTAATCGGTTATATGGGGAGTGGAAAGAGTACCATTGGAAAGCTATTGGCAAAGCAATTGAATTTTGATTTTGTAGATATGGATACTTTAATAGAATTGAGAACGTTTAAAACGATTACTGAAATTTTTCAGGAAAGAGGAGAAGATTATTTTAGACATTTGGAAAAAGAAACGTTATTAGAATTATTACAAGAAAAAAATATTGTAATAGCAACGGGAGGAGGAACACCGTGTTTTTTTGATAATATGAAAATGATTAAAAAACATGCTACTTCATTTTTTTTAAATGTTTCAGAAAAAGAGTTAAAACAAAGACTTCAAAATGAAATGAATAAAAGACCCTTATTAAAAGATAACAATAATTTATTACAAGAAATAACCGATCAATTAAAAATTAGAAAACCTATTTATTCGCAAGCAAATTATACTATATTATCTCATTATACTCCTCAAAAAATTGTTGAAATAATAATTCAAATTATAGAACAAAATAAAAATCAAAAATCTATGAAACTCACTTCTTTTTTTTCTGAAATGTTAGATTATAATTATGAAGTGAATCATTTATTTATTCAAAGGATGATTCAAAATCAAGACAAATTATCAGAAAAATCAATTGAATTATTTAGCCATATTTTTAATGCACATCATATATGGAATACAAGAATGAGAAGAGTGAAATCAGAATTTGAAGTATGGCAAAATCATTCTATTGAAAAATGGGAAGAATTAAACGAAACTAATTATAAAGAAACGCATAAAATTTTAGAAGGTTTTCCTCTAGAAGAAATTGTGATGTACACTAATACGCAAGGACATCAATATGAAAATAAAATGAAGGATATTATTTTTCATATTATGAATCATACGAATTATCATAGAGCTCAAATTGTTACAGAATTAAAGAAAAATAAAATAGAACCTTTATCTTCTGATTATATATCTTTTAAACGATGAAAGAAGTTTTAGATAATATTAATATTTCTAAAAAGAGAAATATTAAAAATACTTATCACACAGATATTGCATTTTTAAATTCTATATTATATATAAGTTGTCTTTGTATCAATTTTGTTTGCAGGTATTTAGATGATCATTTTTTAATATTTCAGAATAATGAAAATTTAGAAAAAATAAAATTGATAATCCTTTTTTTGTCTTTTATTTTTGCTATAGGATTTTGGATTTATAGTATAGGAAATATTGCAGAAGCTATGATGAAGAAAGAAAAAAATACGAATAAAAGGTATTTTACTTTTTTATTAAATTTAATTCCTATTGTTATCATTATATATTTTATGTTCTTTTATCAGTTTGATTCGTTTTAAATAAAAAAGATGCAAGAAATTTTAGATGATATAGATCAAAATGAGTTTGAAAATAAAAATACATATTATGCAGATGTGTCTAATGCTTTATTAAAAACAGAATTATTTCTTTTTGTATTAGTATTTTTATTTTATGGAATTAAATTTTATATTTTACTCCTGTTCTTTTTAGCATTAATATTTTTATTAAGTTGTATAGGAATTATTTATGGAATCAAAAGTTTTTTGAAAAAAGAAAATGCTACTCCTCAAAAAAATATAGGACTAATTGGAAATATTATTATTCCTATTGTAGTAATTCTTTTAGTATTTTTCTTTCTTTTTTTAATAGTATAATAATCCAAAACCTTTTGGTCCTTTTTTAAAATAAATGACTTACTGGAACAAACCATGTAAATTAGCATTCACCATATCAATCACTTTTCCTTTATCTTCTGGGCGAGTTTCAAAATCAATATTATCTACATCAATAATTAATAAATTACCAATATCATAAGTATTGATCCATCTTTCATAGCGATCATTTAATCGTTTTAAATATTCGATACTCATACTTGATTCATAATCTCTTCCTCGTTTTTCGATATGATCGACTAGGGTAGGGATAGAAGAACGTAAATAAATTAAAATATCAGGAGGATTGACTTGTGAAGACATTAGTTGAAATAATGAAAAATAATTATCATAATCTCGTTTAGGCATTAAACCCATTTCATATAAATTAGGAGCAAAAATATAAGCGTCTTCATAAATAGTTCTATCTTGAATGACTGTTTTTTCTCCATTCTGAATATTTAAAACTTGGCGATAGCGGCTGTTTAAAAAATAAATTTGAAGATTAAAAGCCCATCGTTTCATATCTACATAAAAATCACTGAGATAAGGATTTTCTTCGGTATCTTCAAAATGTACTTCCCAATTGAAATGTTTGGCTAATAGAGTACACAATGTAGTTTTTCCAGCACCAATATTACCTGCAATAGCTACGTGTTTTACGTTTGATTTTTTGTTTGTGTCCATAGGACTTTAGCGTTTTTAATTCTAAACTTTGATTTCTAAACTCGAAAATACAATTTCATTCGTTAATATAGAAACCGTCAAGACAAATGAAGCTAAAAAAATGCTTTTTGCCTAATAAATTAACACGCTCATCTAATTATTTGTATAAGCAATAGATAGCTTTTTATATTTGAGATAAATTATATAATTAAAATTATGGAGCCAATCATTTCTATTGAAAAGCTAAGAAAGACCTACATCATGGGAACAGAAACTATCCATGCCTTAAAGTCTATCACATTAGATATTGCAAAAAATGAATATGTCGCTTTAATGGGGCCTTCAGGATCTGGAAAATCTACTCTAATGAATTTATTAGGATGCTTAGATACTCCCTCCGCAGGGCAATATGTATTAAATCAGTCTAGCGTTGGAGAAATGACGGATAATGAATTGGCAGAAATAAGAAATAAAGAAATTGGCTTTGTTTTTCAGACATTTAATTTATTACCTCGATATTCTGCTTTGGAAAATGTGGCTTTGCCCTTGGTTTATGCAGGAATGAGTAAATCTAAAAGATTGGAAAGAGCTCAAGAAGTATTGAATGATGTAGGTTTAGGAGATAGAGTACATCACAAACCTAATGAATTATCAGGAGGACAAAGACAAAGGGTAGCTATTGCAAGAGCATTAGTCAATAAACCTTCAATTATTTTAGCCGATGAGCCTACAGGAAATTTAGATACTAAAACTTCTGTTGAAATTATGGGTATTTTTGAAGAAATTCATAAACTAGGAAATACTATTATTTTAGTAACTCATGAGCCAGATATTGCAGCTCATGCTCATCGTATTGTTCGTCTTAGAGATGGATTAATAGAATTAGATGAACGCAATGAAAATATTATAACTGCTGATGATGCTTCTCATAGATATTTAAGTGGAGAAAATGTAATTGATTAATTTTTAACATTAAAATCTCAGGGATCTTTGCGTTTAAAAAGAAATAAAAAACACAGAGGAAAAATAATATTTAAAGATGTAAAACAAAAAATATATTTTTATATATAAAATCAAATAACTATATTTAGAGAATTAAACAAATAGTTATGAAATATTTTATTTTTTTAATTCTCTTATTCTATAATACAAATCTTCAAAGTCAACAATTAACTCCTGAAATTATTACTACATCAGGAGATACTTATCAGACAAATAATTATCAATTAGATTTTACAATAGGAGAAACGGTAATAGATACTTATTCCGATAATGATAAATTTTTAACACAAGGATTTCATCAAACTTCAGTATTATTAGTAAGCCTTATAGATTTAAACACCAATTTTGATGTATCTATTTTTCCTAATCCTACACAAAAAAATATTACTATTCAGTGTAAAGAAAATCAAGAAAATATTATTGTTGAATTAATAAGTGTAGATGGTAAAATATTACAAAAAGGAAAAATTCCTCAAGGAACATTACAACATATTTTAGATCTTTCTTTATTAGCTAATGGAAATTATTTTATTCATTTAAAAAAAGAAAATAATATTTCATTAAAAATATTTAAAATACAAAAAACGAATTAAGTATGAAATATCTATACACCATATTTTTATTATTTTTTATTATTAATATA
>JAHDII010000123.1:1028-8607 GCA_020630895.1 Saprospiraceae bacterium | reverse complement strand
TAATTTCTTATTTACTTCAAAATGTATTATTAACGGAGAGTGATGAAATTAAAAATAATTTAGAAGATAAAGACATTACTTTAATTTCTAAAAGTGGAAAATTTATTCAAAAAAAATATGCAGTAAGTGGAGGTTCAGTTGGATTGTTTGAAGGAAAAAAAATTGGACGAAAAAAGAATTTAGAAATATTAAATACTACTATAAAAGAATTAGAAAAAGAAGGAGATATTTTATCTAAAGAATTTTATGAATTCAAAAAACGAGTGGAAGAATTAAAAGCAAAAGATTTATCTCATACACTTCGTTTGAAAAGAAAAGAATTTGAAAGAATTTCTCAAACCTATATTTCTTTAAAATCAAAAACAGAAAATTTTGAAGCATTTATTAAAGAGGCTACAGAAAGAAAAGAAAAATTAAAAGAAAATATTCATACGCTTGAAAATACTGTTTTTGAATTAGATAAAGAATTAAATATTAAACGTGCTGAAGTAGAAGTAGCCAATAATAAAATTCAAGAAGCTGATAGTACATATCGTTTAGCAGCAGAACAATTGTCTGATGCTTCAAGCAGTTATAATCAAAAAAATATAGAATATATTCGTCAACAAAATAAAGTCAATACTTTTAATAAAGAATTAGAGTTTAGAAAAAAACAATTATCAGATACCCAATTAAAATTATTTTCTGATAAAGATGGAATTCAAGAGGTTGATGAAAATGTTTTAAATGTAACAGAACAAATTGAAAAATTTGCAGAAGAATTAGTTTTGTTATATGAACAAAAGAAAGAAAAACAAAAAGCTCTTTCTGAAGTAGAAAGATTATATTATGATTCAAGAGGAGGAATTAATGAAATCGAAAATAATATTAGAAAAAATAATCATGACAGTAGAATTACTCAACAATTAATTGATAATTATAAGGATAAATTTAATGATATTAAATTGCGTTTAACAACTATTGGAGAACGTTTGAGAGCAGAATTTGATATTGAAATTAATGATATTATTAATAATGATCCCAATCCAGATTTAGATCCTAAAGAATTAGAAGAAAAAGTCGAAAAAATACGGAAACGTCTTCATAATTATGGAGAAATAAATCCTATGGCAGTTGAGGCTTATGATGAAATGAAAATTCGATACGATAACATTACAGAACAACGTGATGATATTTTAGAAGCCAAGGAGTCTTTAGAACAAACCATTAAAGAAATTGAAGAAACGGCTACTGGAAAATTCTTAGATGCTTTTGAAAAAGTAAGAGTTCATTTTATGGAAGTATTTAGAAGTTTATTTCACGAAGATGATAGTTGTGATTTAGTTCTTGAAAATCCAGATGATCCTTTAGAATCAAATATTAAAATTATAGCAAAACCTAAAGGAAAACGCCCTCAAAATATTAGTCAATTATCAGGAGGAGAAAAAACATTAACTGCAACAGCTTTATTGTTTAGTTTGTATTTATTAAAACCTGCTCCTTTTTGTATTTTTGATGAGGTAGATGCTCCCTTAGATGACGCAAATATTGATAAATTTAATAATATTATTAAAAAGTTTTCTGATAATTCTCAATTTATTATTGTAACTCATAATAAATCTACAATGGCATTTATGGATGTTATTTATGCAGTTACAATGGAAGATGCCGTTTCGCAAGTTGTACCTGTAGATTTTAGGAATTTTGATCATAAAACTACTACAGAAATTATGCAAGAAAATTAATTCTTTCTTATCATATAAAAATGACAGATACTATTCAAAAAAATGTGTGGATTACAATGAAATAATCAAGACTAGAGTTGATAATCGATACAAATCAAACATTATAAATTAAAAGCCGTATTCAAAAGATACGGCTTTTTTTTGCTCCTACAACAAAAAAAAAGCAGCTACAAAGTGTAACTGCTTGATTCCTAAGTGGTCCCACATGGGCTCGAACCATGGACCCCCTGATTATGAGTCAGGTGCTCTAACCAACTGAGCTATGAGACCATTAAAAAAATATGGCTTCTTCTTATTAGAAGCGGCTGCAAATTTACATATTTGCATAATTAAATACAATTATTTAACCATATTTTTTTTCAATGAGTTCCATTAAAAATATAATGTTTGATTTTGGTAATGTGATTATCAATTTAGATTTAGATATGACAAGGATTGAATTTGCTAAAATTTTGACCATAGAAGGTGCTATTCATACAAAGAAAAAATTGAATGAAACACAGTGTCTTCAAAAATATGAAGTAGGTGCAATTTCTGAACAAGAATTTTTTCAATGTTTTAGAGATTGTTCTGAAAATCAAAACCTTACTGATACAGATATTCATCAAGCATGGCTAGCTTTATTATTAGATATTCCTTATCATAGAATTGAAATGTTGAGGGCTTTAAGGAAAAATTATGGTGTATATATGCTAAGTAATATCAATCATTCTCATGCTACCGCAATACACCAATATTTGGAAAAGGAATATCAAATATCAGAGAAAGAATGGAGAAGCTATTTTGATAAAATGTATTATTCTCATGAAATAGGACATCGAAAACCTAATGCTAGTGCTTTTGAATATACAATAAATGATGCTCAATTTTTGCCTGAAGAAACTTTATTCATCGATGATTTGGAAGAAAATATTGCAGCCGCTCGAAAATTGGGTTTTCAAGCGTATCTTCACGATCCTAAAGATGATATTGTAGAAATATTACATCAAAAATTTAAAATGGATTTTTAATGTTAAAAACAAAATTTAAAGCATCTAAAATTGCTAACTTGACAGATGCCAGATATTTTGCGGCTTGGGACGTTGATTATATTGGTTTTGATATGGTATCTGGTTCTGAAACTAAAATTAGTTTTAATGAATTTTATGCAATGAATGATTGGATAGAAGGGCCTCAATCTGTTATTGAAATAGGTTCTTTTCCTGAAGAAAAAACAATAGAACTTGTAATAAACGATTCTAAGATTAAATACGTTGAAATAGGAATGTTTTGTTCTATGGATATTATCAATAAATTCATTAAGGCAGATAAAAATTTATTTTTTCATTTTATTTTTTCTAAAGATTTAAATCTTGAATTGACTATAGAAAATTTTGAAAAATCTAAAAATATTATTGACCATTATGTTTTTGATTTGCATTTATTAGAAGATAATTGGAAAGAAAAAAAATATACAGACTTTATTCAAAAAATAGCAAAAGAACATAGTGTTTTTTTAGATGGGAATTTTTCTAAAAATGAAATAGAAAAGTTAATAACGTGGAATATTACTGGTTTTTCTGCTAAAGGAGGAGAAGAAGAAAAAGTAGGTTATAAATCTTTTGATGAATTGGATGAAATTTTTGAAGCATTAGAAATTTTTGAATAAATGAAATTTGAACATAGAATAGAAATTAATGCTTCTGTAAAGGAAGTATATAAAAATATGTTGAATCCTAATTTGATGTTACAATGGGAATTGAATTTTACAGGTTTTAATCCTGTTAAAGGTCAGAAAAGAAAAATAAAAAGTATTGCAAATAGAATTTATACTGAACCTGATGGAGCAATTACAAAAATAAAAGAAGAAGTTACAGAAATTAAATTAAATCAATTATTTGCATATCAATTAACGCATGATAATTTTATGACTTATGTCATTTGTCGTTTTTTAGATAGAGGAGATTCTACAATGTTAATCGAGGAAACTAATGTGAAATTTAGACCTGCTATATTAGGCCTAATTGGGTTCTTTATGAAATGGAGTATGAAAAAGAGAAGAAAAACAGATTTAATAAAATTTAAAAATATTGTAGAAAAAGACTAAGATTTATTCCATTTTGTAAACGGAATAAATCTTGGAACTCTTTTTTGATATTCTTTATATTCTGGATATTTGTTTGCTGTAATTTCTTCGCTAAAATCAGAACTATTTTTAAATAAAATAATCAGTAAAACTACTCCTATTATCGACCAATTTAAAATATGTCCAGAAGCTATAGCACTAAAGCAATAAAATACAATCCAAACGCCTTGTTCAGCAGCATAATTGGGATGCCGAGATAAACTCCATAAGCCTGTATCGATAAACCCTTTTTTATAATTCCCTGTTAATTCTTGTTGGTTATGAATGCTGTGATATTTTTCTTTTTGGTAATTCCATTGTTGCTGATCTGCAATAGTTTCAAGTATAAGAATAAAAATAAATATTCCTGCAAATACATAATCAATCCAAGATAGAGGGCCTCCTCCAATACTTCTAACAATGGGCAAAGTGAATAATAAAATTAGACCCATTTGATAATATGAAATGAATAAAAGATTAAAAATCATCCAACGAATAGGCGATTGAAATTCAGGTTTTTCTCTTAAAATTGCCCAACGATAATCTTCTTCTCCTTCCCAAAATTTTAAGGAATATCCTCCTCGTCTAGCAAAATTATAAGTTAATCGAATGCCCCATAATGTAGCTAGAATAGCCATTAATAATAATCTAGATTCATAATTGTTTTGAATACAAACAACCCATACATAAATAATTGGAATGATAGACCATAATTTATCTACTTGGCTATAATTTTTGCTCAATGAACTAATAATAAAGCATAAACCTGCTGCAGCTATATAAATCCAAAATACAGTTGATAAAGATTGCCATTGTATCTCTGTTAGCGGTTCTTGATCAAAATAAAAACCAGCAATTGGAATTATAATTAGGGTTATTAATAAAAAAATGACTGTTTTCCACATAAAAAAATTACAACTTAAATATTTTTATTATATTCGAAATAATAATTAAAGATAATATTAATTTTATTGCTTTTTAGTATTAATTCGTTTTTATAATTAAATCATTGCAATGACCATCAATTATTCTATTAAAATTGAAAGAGATGTTGAAACCGTTTTCAATTATTTTATTAATACAAATAATTTAAAAAATTGGATTGGCGGATTAGAAAAGTTTGAAATCATTTCAGGTGAAGTAGGGGAGATAGGTGCTGTATCAAAACAAGTAATTTTTCAAAATGGAAGAAGAATAAAATTTGAACAAACGGTTACTGATTTTATTTCTAATGAATATTTTGAAGCAAAAATGACAAGTAAAGAAATGGATATGTTGATTAAATATTTTTTTGAAGAAAATGAGGAAGGGCATACTATTTTTACAATGTCGCAAGAAATTAAATTAAAATCTTTTTTATTTAAAACTGCAAAAGGATTAGTGAAAAATTTAATAGAAAATGCTCAAAAAAAGGATTTTAATCAATTGAAAAATATCCTAGAAAATTCGATAAAATAAATAAGAATGAAACGAGGGAAATTATATTTAATTCCAATAACTCTAGGAGAAAATTCTATGCAAACCATTCCTCAATATGTAATAGAGATTATTCATAATTTAGATGTTTTTATTGTAGAACGGACTAGAACAGCACGTCGGTTTATTAGTGCTACACGCCCTTCAAAAAAAATAGATGATATGATTTTTTTTGAATTAGATAAAAGAAATCCTCATCAAAATATTGCTTCTTTTTTAACTGAAATTGAAAATGGAAAAAGTATTGGTTTGATGTCAGAAGCAGGTTGTCCTGGTGTTGCAGATCCAGGAGCATTAGTCGTTCAAATGGCTCATCAAAAAAATATTGAGGTTCTTCCTTTAGTGGGGCCCTCATCTATTTTGTTGGCTTTGATGGGCTCCGGAATGAATGGACAGAAGTTTGCATTTCATGGTTATTTGCCCGTTAAAAATAATGAAAGGATAAAAGTTTTAAAACAATTAGAAAACGAATCGAAAAAGAAGCATCAAACTCAAATTTTTATAGAAACGCCTTATCGAAATATGGCACTAATTAAGGACGCTTTAGAACAATTGAATCCTTCAAGTTTATTTTGTATTGCAGCAGATATTAGTTTAGAAACTGAATACATCCAAACTCAAAAAATATCTGAATGGCGAAAGACTAATATTCCAGATTTACACAAGCGTTTGGCTGTTTTTCTGATATTTTCTTAAAAATTATTACAATTGAAATGAACTTTTTACCTTTACTTACGTCAAAAGAATATAAGGATTTATTTTTGAATATAGATTAGATTAAAAATACAATGCAAAATACTTTAGAGTTTGCCAAAAAAGGCTTAAATAAAAACGGATTTTTGGATATTGATGTAGATCCAACACTAGACCTAGAAAAGGAAATCAATCGTTTAAAGAAAGAAAAAAATATGGTTATCCTTGCACATTATTATGTGGATAGCGATATTCAAGATATAGCGGATTATGTAGGAGATAGTTTGGGCTTGGCTCAGCAAGCCGCTTCAACAGAAGCAGATATTATTGTTTTTGCAGGAGTACATTTTATGGCAGAGACAGCTAAAATTTTAAATCCACAAAAGAAGGTATTACTTCCTGATTTCAAAGCAGGTTGCTCTTTAGCTGATTCTTGCCCTGCTCCAGTTTTTTCTAAATTTAAGGAAAAACATCCAGATCATGTAGTAGTGAGTTATATCAATTGTACTGCGGCATTAAAAACATTGACAGATATTGTTTGTACTTCAACCAATGCCAAACATGTGATAGAAAGTATTCCAAAAGAAACGCCTATTATTTTTGCACCAGATAAAAATTTGGGAGCTTATCTTCAAAAAATAACAGGAAGAGAAAATATGATTTTGTGGAATGGTGCTTGTATGGTACATGAAATTTTTAGTCATGAAAAAATTGTAAAATTACAATTGCGTCATCCTGAGGCAGAATTTATTGCACATCCAGAATGCGAACCTCATCTATTAGAAATAGCAGATTATATTGGTTCTACAAGTGGTCTTTTAAGATATACACAAGAATCAGATGCTACTGAATTTATCGTAGCAACAGAAGCTGGAATTTTACATCAGATGGAACAAAAATCTCCTCATAAAACATTTATTCCTGCTCCTCCAAATAATATGTGTGCTTGTAATGATTGTCCACATATGAAAAGAAATTCAATGGAAAAATTATACTTGTGTATGGAGTATGAATTACCAGATATTGAAATAGATGAAAAAATTATTGAACGTGCTAAATTACCAATTGATAGAATGTTGGAAATTTCTAAAAAAGCAGGTTTGTAATTTTTTATAAAAATAATTTTTTAAAGCTGTATCAATTTTGATGCAGCTTTTTTTTTGTAGAAAATGGACTCTATGTATAGAATCAATTAAAAAATCTATGAAAAAAGTACTCACTTTTTTCATTTTTTGTATTTATTAAAATAGGACAACTTTTATAACTACTGTACAGTCCAATTATGGATAGGCGTAATGTTTTAACAAATAGAGTTGTTTAAGAATAGAGATAAAATGATTTTAAATAATTTTAAAGTAAGGAAGTATAATTTTTAATATTATAACTATTAAGCATGAAAAAAAAAATTTTAATAATTTTATTATTTATCATCTTAGGTTTTGAATTAAGCTCACAAATTATTTTTGAAAATGGTTATTTCATTAATGAATCTAATCAAAGAACAGAATGTCTTATTAAAAATAGTGATTGGAAAAATAACCCAACTGGTTTTGAATATAATCTCACTGAAGAAGGGGCGTGG
>JAHDII010000123.1:0-1018 GCA_020630895.1 Saprospiraceae bacterium | reverse complement strand
TTATGATGTTTCAAAATATATCAGAGCCTTAGTAAAAATAGATGAGTCAAGTAATAATATTAATCATTTAAGTAAAGATAGAAATCCTAGCTTTAAGGAACAGCTAGTATTTTTGAAAGTTATTGTTGAAGGGGAAGTAACTCTATTTTCTTATACCTCTAATAAATTATTTCGATTTTTCTATCAAATGGATAATTCTGAAATAATTCAATTAATTTATAAAAGATATATACATGATAATGGGGATATTTTTCAAAATGAACTTTATAAGCAACAACTTTTTAAAGAGTTGAAGTGTGGAACGATTACTTTAAATGAAATAAAAAAAATAAAATATAAATATAAAGATTTGAGAAGTTTTTTTATAAAATATAATAATTGTTCAAATGCAAATTTTACTACTTTTGATGAAGAGGATAAAAAAGTATTTAATTTATCTATTAGGCCAGGTTTAAATTATAGCAAGTTAAAAATACAAAATTCTATATCAGAACTTTTCAATACCCGTTTTGAAGAGAAGATAAATTTTAGAATAGGACTAGAAGCAGAATATATATTACCTTTTAATAAAAACAAATGGAGTGTTATTTGTGAACCTGCTTATCATTATTTTGAATCGGAACAGGTAGCAGAGAGGAATAATATTTCAGGTGGAATACTTATATCTAAAATAAAATATCATTCGTTCCAAATGCCTCTTGGTGCTAGACATTATATTTTCTTAAATAAATCATCCCAAATTTTTCTTGATATATCATATTTATTTAATTTTTCAAATAATTCATCTATTGTATTTGAAAGAAATGATAATTCAATGATAGATTCATTAGATATTGCAACAAGAGGAAATTTTATGTTTGGAGCAGGATTTAAATATAAGGATAGATATATTTTTCAAATGCAATATCATACAAACCGTGAAATTTTAAGTGATTATCCATATTGGTCCTCAGATTACAAAACTATATCACTCATATTAGGCTATAGATTTTTATAATTTGATTCATTTATATGATAG
>JAHDII010000122.1 GCA_020630895.1 Saprospiraceae bacterium | reverse complement strand
AAGAAAATAAAATTGTTGATGAAATTAAAATAAAAGAAAAAGAAATTATAAAAAATAAAAATAATACAAAAAATAATTCAAAAGGAAAAGAAATAAAAATAAAGAACATTAAAAATACTATAAAAAACACAGATAATAATTTGAATCAAAATTATGTAAATAATCATAAAAATGAAGAAGGGGGAATAAAAACTCCTCTTCATCAAGAGCAAGAAAATAGTCCTAAAAATGAAATTGTAGAAACGCACACAAATATAACTAAAGGAATTGAAAATCAATATGATAACATAGGTTCTAATTCAAGTGAAAAACCTAAAGAACCTCTTGCTAGTATTGATTATGATGTTTCTAAAACGCATCAAATTATTATTGATAATATGGAAAATGTTTTGGCTATGAATATTTCAGCAACATTAGACGTTACAGAAGAACCTCAAGGAAAACCTACAATATTAGATAAAGCTTCAGAAATGGGATTTTTACCTGAAAGAAATAAAGAAGAAGGTAAAAAAAGAAATTTAAGAAGCTCTTTAAGAAATGCTTTTATTCCAAGAGGAATTACAGCACAATAATTATACAATTTAAATTATTTTTAAAACTTGTTGGTACCCAAGTTATATATTTTTTAATTATTTAAAATGGAATCACAATGAAAAATTTAATATTAATAATAGCTTTATTTTTTGCATCAATTGCTTTTTGTAATGCACAAAAAGGAGTGGAAATAAAAATAAAAAGAGACACTACTTCTACAGACACGATTGTTTCTTGTGAAATAAAAGAAAAGAGATTTAAAAATGTAGATACACGTTGGGTAATGTTAGATTATGGTTTAAGTATGTACGCCCATAAAGGAAAATTAAATTTACCTACAAATTATTTCCCTTTAGAACAAAAAATTTGGGGATCACATAATTTCGATTTTCACTTGGTTAGACAAAGAGTTAATTTATATAAGCATAAAATTAATGTAGAATATGGATTAACTTTTCAATTTAATAAATATAATTTAAGTAATGATTTTGTTTTAGAACCGAATCAAACAGAAGTAACTCTTACAGAATCTACTACAGCTTTAAAAAGAAATCATTTTAATTCTTCTTATTTAGTAGCACCATTATTATTGGATTTTAAAATAGGAAAGAAAAAAAGTTATATGAGATTTCAAACAGGAGGATATGCAGGATTTTTATTAAAAGGAAAACGGGTTACAAAAACAGCAGAAGAGGGTCGCGTAAAAGTAAATGATGATTATAATTTGAATAAAGTACGATATGGACTTACAGCAAGATTAGGATATAAAGATTTTACAGTATATGCAAATTATGGTTTGAGTTCTTTATTTAAAACAGATGAAAATGCAGGATTTGATTTAAATCCATTAAGTATAGGAATAAGTATTATACCGTTTTAATTTCACATTCATTCAGCTAGGAATATTAAATTATTTCTAGCTGAAATTTTGTGAATGATTAGGCTTTATTCTTCATTTAATTTTTGAAAAGCATTTTCCGCTAACCCCAATGTCGTATTAGAAGATAATCTAAACCATTGAACAGAACTATCCCAATTATCCGCTTTTGCTACCCAAAGATGATAATACCCTTGCTCATCACATTCACAATAAGCACCTAAAGGCATTTGACAACCACCATCCAATAAATTTAATACTTTTCTTTCCACATTCGTACAAGCAGATACATTGGAATGATGAATTTTTTGTAATATTTTCCTCGTTTTAATATCTGATTTTAAGGTTTGAAATGCTAAAACTCCTTGAGCTGGAGCAGGTACAAATTCTTTTGGATTCAAATGAATCACTTCAAGATGAGATAAGTCTAGTTTTAATCTTTCAATTCCTGCGGCAGCTAATAAAATCGCATCAAAATTTCCTTCCTCTAATTTTTTAATTCTAGTAGGAACATTACCTCTAATATCTTGAATGATAACATCTGGTCGAAAACGCAATATCTGTGCTTTTCTTCGAGCAGATGATGTACCTACAATTCCCTTTGTTTTTATTTTGAATATTTTATCCTCTACAGATTCTTTTCTTACTAATAAAACATCTCTAGGATCAGCTCGATAAGATACTGCTGTAATACATAAGCCTTCTGGTGATTGAGTCGGCATATCTTTCATAGAATGTACCGCTAAATGAATATCTCCTCTTAATAAAGCATCTTCGATTTCTTTAGTAAAAAAGCCTTTTCCTTCCATCTTATCAAAACCCAAATGTTGAATTTGATCTCCTCTTGTTTTAATAATTTTCAACTCTGAATCTATACCTATTTTAGATAGTTCACCCTGTGTAAAATGAGCCTGCCATAAAGCTAATTCACTTCCTCGTGTTCCAATAATCAATTTTTCTTGTTCCATTTTACAAACATACAAAGAGGATAATTAAAAAGAAATCAATATTCTTTTTTTGACACTAATGATACAATTAGATGGATTAAAAATTAAAAAATAGAAAATCTATGTTATTTTTGTATTCAATCACTCAAATCATATTCAAAAATTAAAACAATGCTTAGACTTATTACACTTTTTGTAATAACCCTACTTTTTAGCTTAAAATCAAATGCTCAAGACACTACATTTGTTTATTTTAATAATAATACGGACTTAATTTTTTCAGCAACAACAACAGGAACGGCACATGCTAATGATTGGGACGGATATAATGGAAATATTGTAGCTAAATCTCCAAAAGTTCAACTTATGATTTTTGAAAGAGATTATTGGAATGCTACATCATCAAATGGTACTTATTCAATTACAACAACATTAACTTTTCCAACAGGAGAAACAGTAGATATTCAGTTTGAATATAATATTAATTGGACATCCACCACTACTTTTCGCCATTCTGCTGGAGGAACAGCTATTATTCCTAATCATCCTTGGAGAGATGATAGAACCATTTATGAAGAAAATACATTTACGGTCAATGGCGTCGATTACATTTTAAGGTATCAATCTTATTCTCCATTTACAGAAACTGGAAGTATTTATGATAATGTTTTTTATTCTATTTATGAAGCAGATGATACACCTTATACTGTAAATGCAGCCGATGCAGCCGATCCTGATATTTTTAATTTAATGTCTTATAATGTTTTTATGAGACCTTTAGCTCTTTTTCCCTTTGATGATCAAACTGTTCGAGCTAATCATATTGCAGATTATGTTCATGGTATGGATGCTATTGTATTTCAAGAGTTATTTGAAAATACTACAAGAGCGACTTTATTAGCAAATCTAGCAGCAGAATACCCCTATCAGACTACAGTAGTAGATGCTCCTAACCTTTTAGAAGATGGAGGAATTGTAATTGTGAGTAAATGGCCTATTGAAGTAGAAGATCAATATTTATGGGGAAGTGTTTGTTTTGAAGATGATTGTACCGCAAATAAAGGAGTAGGATATGCTAGAATTAATAAACTAGGAAAAAAATATCATGTCTTTGGAACACATATGGATGCTTTTAATAAAGATGAAGATGTAAATACTCGTAAACAACAATTAGTAGATTGGAAAGCATATATAGATAGTAAAGCTATTCCTTCTACTGAAGCCGTTTTAATGGCTGGAGATTATAATGTAGATAAATTTGCTAATAAATTTGGCGAATACGATTCTCTTTGGGGCAATTTTGCAGCTAAAGAACCTGTTTATTTGGGATATCCAAGTTCTTGGGATCCCACGTTTAATTCATATAATTTTGGAGAACCTTATGATCCTGAATTTTTAGATTATGTCCTTTCTCAAGAAGAACATCTTCCTGCTACAACAGCAACAAATGATTGTTTGATTATGCGTTCTAATCATATTGATATGTGGCGTATTTTTGATCTTTCAGATCATTATGCTATTTGGGGAAGATTTGAATTTCCTAGCTTACCTGTTGAACTCACAGAAATTACAGGTAAATATGATGCCAATAAAGATATCGTTACTTTAAATTGGACGACTGCATCAGAAGAAAATAATCAAGGATTTATGATTGGACGTTCTTTGGATGGCGAAACCTTTATTACTATAGGAGAAGTAGCAGGGAATGGTAATAGCCAATCTATGATTCATTATGAATATGAAGATCTAGATGCTCCCAAAGGATTAATTTATTATAGATTACGTCAAATGGATTTTGATGGTACAGAAGAATTAAGTGAAATAGTAAGTGTTGTTGTAACAGGAACATCATCTATTACATTACAAAGTATATATCCTAACCCTGCAAAAAATAAATCAGAAATTCAACTTGATTTTGTAAATACATCTGATGGTTCTAATCTTTTGATTTCCGTTCAAAATTCTGTAGGTAAAAAAGTATTTCAAAAAGAATACTTTTTGGATGAAGGTAAAAATACTTTATTTATTCCTATAAAAGATTGGACAACAGGAGTCTATTTTGTTCAAATCATGAATGAAAAAGGAAATATGATAACTCAAAAAATTAATATTATTAATTAGAAATTAATTAATGTCTAAAAAAGAAATTAAGCCTTATAGAATTATGGGTGTAGATCCTGGTTCTAATTATTGTGGATATGCGGTCATTGAAATTGTGGGAAGTAAAATTTCTTTAATAGATATGGGGGTGTTTTCTATGAAACATTTAGAAAATCATTACGAAAAATTAAGAAAAATATTTTTAGATATTCAAGAAGTAATAGAAAATCATCAACCCCAAACCGTTGCTATTGAAGCTCCTTTTTATGGCAAAAATGTTCAATCAATGTTGAAACTTGGAAGGGCTCAAGGTGTTGCTATTGCTGCTTCTATTACTATGGGATTAGATGTAACAGAATATTCTCCTAAAAAAATAAAACAATCTGTCACAGGAAATGGAAATGCTGCTAAAGAACAGGTAGCTGCAATGCTTGAAAATATTGTTCATGTAAAATTAAGTAAATATTCTTTGGATGCTACAGATGCTTTAGGAGTCGCTGTTTGTCATCATTACCAATCATCTGGACCATTAGGTGGTGGTAATAAAAAATATAAAGATTGGTCATCTTTCTTATCTAATAATCCAGAAAGAAAAGGATAATTAAGGTAGTAAAATATTATCTGGATTTAAATTATTAGTAGGAAACATCACTATTGCTGTAATTACTATAGACGTAAGCAATAGGAATAATATTAACCAAAAAGCTTTATCTCGATAAGACTTTTTTTTCTTTTCAGCAATGATATATGATAAGTAAACTCCTAGTATTGTGTTTGTAAAAATTAATGCATACATAATTTATTCTCCCTTAAAATTAGTATTTTTATGTTCCTCTATACCTAGACGGAAAGAACCTAAAAATAGTTGCATCTAATTTAATATTTTTTATTGAGATGATTTTTTGAACTCATTTAGATTTAATAATAAACCTAAATGATGAGTTGTAACTCCTGTAAAATAAAAACCTAATCCATAATCAAATTTAAAGTTTTTAATCTTGAATCCTGTTCCTGCTGAAAAACCAGCAAGACTTCTTAAATTTTCTAATGATAATTCTTTTCTTCTTAAATGATTATATCCTAAACGCAATTGAAAATTTTCTTTTTTTCCAAATAAAAATTCTCCATTAAAAACAAGATGTCTAAAAAAGTTATCTACAAAAAGTTGAGCTTTAGATTGTTCTTTAGGGGCTTCTCCAAACAATAAAGTTTCATCTTCTTGATTAGGATCATCATACAAAATATTCCATTTTTGAAGATGAATACCCATTACAGATAAACGAAAAGGTAAATACTTTAATTTCTTAGAAAATCCTGCTTGAATTTCAAAAGGAATAGCTTCTTTTTCATTATGATAAGAAGTAATTTGTCCTCCCATATTTTTAAAAACCAAAGATGCTGTAAAGTTTTTAGCGGTATCAACATACATTCCAGCAATATCCATAGCTAAACCAAAAGAAGAAAATCCTTCTAGTTGTGAGGTAATAATTTTTAAATTTGCTCCAGCCGATAATTTTTCATTTAATTTTTTACTACTTCCTAACACAATAGCATATTCAGAAGATTTGAATTGTCCTAAATCATTAGCATAAATATCTCTTGCATCAAACTTTCCATAAGAGATATATTTAATACCTCCATGAAACGACATATCTATCTTATCTGAATATTGACTATATCCTGCATAACCTTGAATAATACCACTAAAATAAAATTCAGTATTAAATGTCATTCGTTGATTCATTAAAGGATTTAATGCAGCAGGGTTAGAATAGGCTAGAGCAAGATCTTCATCCATTACAGTTATATGTGTTCCTCCTAAACCTGTTATTCTAGCAGATTGTGATAAATTTAAAAATTCATATACATGAGTCCCTCCTATTTGAGCTACTGAAAATGTATAAACTCCTATAATTAATAAAAAAGTGAGTATCTGTGTTTTCATAATTTTCTTTTATTGAGAATCTTCCTCATCTTCATATCCTTCTTTAACCCAAGTCGTCGTACAAATAGATTTTTCTCTATCACCGATCATTTGAATTTGGCAATTTAATTTTCTAATCAATTCTCCTTCTTCATTATATTTTAATAATTCTCCTGTTTCTTTACCATTCAAAAATGTACCTTCCCATGCTTTTTTACCATTAACATGATATTCTACAAAAGGTCCATTTTCATTATTATTATCAAATAATAATTTTCCTTTAAGTTCTCCTGTTTCATAATATTCTAAAAATGTACCTTTTATTTTATCATTAACATGATGATAGGATTGCATTAAATTTCCATTTTTATAATATTCTCTAAAAGGACCATCATATAAACCTTTTTTCATCATTGCTACTGATTGAGTATCTCCATTTTCAAAATAAATCACATACCAACCATGTAAAGTATCATTTTCAAAAGTGGCTCTTTCTAAAAAAGTTGTTCCATCTGGATAATACTTAGTATAAAGACCATGTTTAGCATAATCTTTCGTTTTTCTAAGATATTCTTCTTTCAAATTTCCATTTTCATGAAATGTTTGATGAGTTTCTACCGCAGACTTTTTACAACTTCCCATCAATAATAAGATAAAAAATGATAAAAAATATATTTTCTGATTCATGCTTAAGTACTTTGTAAAGTAATCTATTACTTTTGTGAACGAATATAAAACAGTTTTAAAAATAGCATTATTTCCCTTATGGAAAATTTAAGAAAATTAATAGAGATTGTTTGGAATGATCGCAATTTACTCAAAGATTCTAAATATCAAGATGCAATTCGTCAAGTAATTGATCTATTAGATCAAGGAAAAATTAGAGTTGCAGAACCTAGCACTGATGGTTGGCTCGTTAATGAATGGGTAAAAAAAGCTGTAGTCATGTATTTTCCTATTCAAAAAATGGAAACGATAGAAGTAGGTCCTTTTGAGTTTCATGATAAAATTCCTTTGAAAAAAGAATACCAAAAACAAGGTGTTAGAGTCGTTCCTCATGCCATTGCACGGCATGGTTCTTTCTTAGAATCTGGAGTTATTATGATGCCGAGTTATGTAAATATTGGAGCCTATGTAGGAAGTGGAACTATGGTAGATACTTGGGCAACTGTAGGCTCTTGTGCTCAAATTGGAAGTCATGTACATTTGAGTGGAGGAGTAGGAATTGGAGGTGTTTTAGAGCCATTACAAGCTACTCCAACCATTATAGAAGATAATTGTTTCATTGGTTCAAGATGTATTATTGTTGAAGGAGCTGTTATAGAAAAAGAAGCCGTTTTAGGAGCTAATGTTGTCATTACAAAATCAACTCGTATTATTGATGTAACAGGAAAAGAACCTATTACTTATAAAGGTAGAGTTCCTGCTCGTTCTGTTGTGATTCCAGGAACATATACCAAACAATTTCCTGCTGGAGAATATCAAGTTTCTTGTGCATTAATTATTGGAAAACGAAAAGAAAGTACAGATAAAAAAGTATCTTTAAATGAAGCATTAAGAGATCATTCTGTTGCAGTTTAGAAATAGAAATCATTAAAATATATAATGTAAAAAAGCCACACATTTTGAAAAGAATGTGTGGCTTTTTTAGGATAAAAGAATTCTTCTATTTAGGCATTGTAAATGAAAATTCAATTTTAACTTCATTTTTCACTCCTGCATCATCTCCTACTCCATAATCATCCTTTAAAAGAACAGCCTTTCCTACAATTTTCTCTGGACTTGATTCTAATACTGTAAATGTAACAGGTACTTTGCTACTTTTTCCTTTAAGAGAAATAGTAGCATCTGTTGCATAAGTTCCATCATCTTGAGGTTTTGCTCCATTAATATCTATATAAGCAATAGGAAAACCTTTTGCATCTAAATAATCATCTGCTCGTAAATGATTTTCTAAACCATCAGGATCTACATTAACAGAATTAATATCTACAGCAATTTTAGCTTCTACTTTTGAAAAATTAGATTTAGGTACGTTGAGTTTTATAAATTTCCAACGATCAAATGTTCCTGTAAAAGCTTGACGCCCTTCGCCCGTCCATGTTAATGTACCAGGAGATGCATCATCAAAACTAATATTAGTTTTAGGTGTGTTATTATCTACATTTATAGGCTTAGTTTTTGTAGTACAAGCACCAATAAATAGAGGTAATAAAAAGATAAATAAATACTTTTTCAT
>JAHDII010000002.1 GCA_020630895.1 Saprospiraceae bacterium | reverse complement strand
AAGAATTATTGAATTTTAAAAAAATGAACCTTTGCAACGCCCTCTTTTCCTTCATTAGAAATATATAAATTTCCTTGAGAATCAAACGCTAATCCTTCAGGTTGAGGATGTATTTTTTTATCTAACTTAACCAAATGAATTAATTCTCCTTTTCTATTAGTAACCAATAACATTTTTCCTCTAGAGGAAGTCACATAAATATGATCTGTTTGAGGGTGAATAGCTATTGCCGAAGGAGCAAATGTAAGTTCATCTCCCTTATCTTTTATAAGAGCTTTAAACTCTTCTTGATTAGTAGCTAAACTATGTATAAGTTGAGTAATATTTTTTAATTCTAAAGAAAAATAAGGTTCTTCTTTTAATTTATTTTCTTGAAGATTAAATTGATAAACATTTCTTTTTTCGCTGTCTTCTTTTCCTTTACAAATTAATAATAAACATTGTGTTTTTGGATCGTAACACAAGCCTTCAACATCATCATCATCATCTAAAAAATCATTAAAATCTTCTCTCATTTGTTTGGAAGTTCCTAAATGAGAAATTTTGTAAACTGTCCCTGAACTTTTTACAACATAGACAATACTATCTATTTTTTCAATACCTTCATAATCTCCTTTTTTCCTAAATTCATAATTAAGAATAGTATCTTTTTGAAGATGAAATACAAGTCCTTTTTCATCATTAACAGCATACAAAGTTCCATCCGTATCAAAAGATAATGCAGATATTTCTTTAAGTTCTTCAGGCAATTCTCTTGTTGATGTAGGTTGATTAATCGTATAGGGTAAAGTATATGATGATGTAGGAAGATTTGGGGGTGTTTTTTCTTTTTGAGGTGTTGAGTTACAAGAATAAAGAAAAAGAGAAAATATTATAATTATAAAATAGTGCATAAAAATTGGTTTTAATCGTTTCGTACTAATGATTTTATTTTAGCTGCTTTAGAGGCTGGATATAACGAAAATAAGATTCCAAATAGTAAAACAAAAATAATTGTAGCAATAAAATCAATGGCTCTAAATTCCATCGGATAAGCATCTACAATAAATCCTTCCATAGGTATTAAATTGAACCATTTGTGAAGCTGATAAAAACCAACTGCTCCTACAAAACCAATTAACATTCCTATGCCACACATCCATAATCCTACTCCTGTAAAAATATTTCTAATAAAATGATTATTGGCTCCCATCGATTTTAAAATAGCAATATCTTTTTTCTTTTCGTGAACCAACATAAACATACAACCTACCAT
This sequence comes from Saprospiraceae bacterium, assembly GCA_020630895.1. Taxonomy (GTDB): domain Bacteria; phylum Bacteroidota; class Bacteroidia; order Chitinophagales; family Saprospiraceae; genus JAHDCE01. The sequence goes on along the minus strand of JAHDII010000002.1, from coordinate 43,317 downwards.
ATTAATAGCAACTAATATTACTGTTAATCCTATAATAGCAAAGCCCATCCATTTTTCTACTTTCATGAGTTTGAAAAAAGCCTCATTTTGTTCGTAGCGATTTTTAATATGATAATCTTGCCCCATCATTCTTTGAACAGAACGAATAATTTCTGTAGAACTAGTATTAGGTTTTATTTTGATTTCTAATTGAGAGATTTCAGAATTTTTATAGCCCCTCAATTTTTGAGCAAAGTCTAAATCTGAAATGACATATTTTTCATCAAATTGTTGTTGTATAGAAAATATACCAGCAGGTTGTAAATATTGTTTTTTAAATGGTTTTTCTAAAGGACCTACTTGCTTATTTTTAAGCATATAAACGGATAGTTGAGATAATACATTTTCAACACTAATACCCAATTTATTCCTCATTCCATACCCTACAACGGCAAGGTTTTTATTTCCTGATTTTAATTTATATACGCCATCATAAATAACAGTATCTAGGCGAGTAACATTTATCCAATGTTCATCAACGCCTTTAATTAAACCAAAATCTTGGCCATCTTTATATTCAAAAAAAGCAATTTCTTCTAAACTTTTAGAAACATATTCTACACCATCAATTTCTGTTAATCCTTTATAGGTTTCATCATCTACAATAAATACTTTTCCTTCTTTGGGAGTAATCATGATATCTGGCTGAAATGAGCCATATAAAGATTTAATTAAATCTTCAAAACCATTAAACACAGAAGAAACTAAAAGCAAAGCTGCCGTTCCTAGAGCAATTCCTCCTACAGAAATATAGGATATAACATTAATCGCATTAGTAGATTTTTTTCCAAAAAAATATCTTTTAGAAATATAAAAAGGCAAATTCTTTTTTGGCTTTGAGTTTCCTTTTATTGTATTGCCTTTTTTTAAATCATTCATATAAAATCCTAAAATTAAAAATCTTTTTATGAGATATTAAGATGTAGAAGAATCATCATTTTCCTCAGTTCTATCAGAACCCATCTGATTTTCATCTTCTAATCTTTTAAATAGATGATCCACTTTATACATTTCATCTAAAGTTTCATCTATAAAAAATGTAATATGAGGAGCTCTTCTAATTTGACGAGCAATTCTTTGTACTAATCCTTGTTGTATTCTTCGATGATGTTCTTCTAATTGTAAAAGTACAGCTTGTTTATTTTCTGTATTATATATACTCAAATAAATTTTTGCTTGTTGTAGATCGGGAGAAACTTTAACATAAGTCACAGTAACTAAAACATCATCACCATAAATATAAGTCCCTTCTTGTTGAAGGACAATACTCAAATGTCTTCTTATTAATTCTCCTACCTGCTTTTGTCTTTTTGATTCTGATTTTGCCATAAAATTGATTTAGTATGCTTTAGCAAATAAAACCCTTTGCTTAGAACTCCTACCTGTTAAAATACATTTTCCTTCTTCTTTTTCATTATCTAAAGCAATACATCTAATTGTAGCTTTAGTAAGATCTTTAATTTTTAATTCTGTTTCAGTAGTGCCATCCCAATGAGCAGAAATAAAACCTCCTTTATTTTCAAGAACATCTTTAAATTCTTCAAAAGTATCAACAGAAGTAATTCTTTCTTTTCTAAAATCTTTAGCTCTATTCAATAAATTAGTTTGAATATCCTCCAGTAGTTTTTCAATATGTTCTACTATATTATCTAACGATTGAGAATAGACTTCCATCGTATCTCTACGAGCTATTTCTACCTGATTATTTTCTAAATCTCGTTTTCCAATACCAATTCTTACTGGAACACCTTTGATTTCATATTCATTAAATTTAAAAGCATGACTCTTTTTCTTATCAATATCATATTGAACGGAAATTCCTTTTGCTTTTAAACCTGCAACAATTTTATCCACAGCTTCAGTAATCACTCCATTTACTTTTGGAATTGGAACAATAACAACTTGTAAAGGAGCTAATTGAGGAGGAAGAACCAAACCATCATCATCAGAATGAGTCATAATTAAACCTCCCATCAAACGAGTAGATACTCCCCAAGAAGTTGCCCAAACATATTCTTCCTTGTTATTACTATTCATAAATTTCACATCAAAAGCTTTTGCGAAATTTTGTCCTAAGAAATGAGATGTTCCAGATTGTAAGGCTTTGCCATCTTGCATTAATGCTTCAATAGTAAATGTTTCATCTGCTCCAGCAAAGCGTTCATTAGCTGTTTTAATTCCCTTAATCACAGGCATTGCCATCCACTCTTCAGCAAATTTTGCATATATATCCAATATCATTTTAGATTCATCCATTGCTTCTTTCTTAGAAGCATGTGCTGTATGTCCTTCTTGCCATAAAAATTCAGCAGTACGTAAAAAGGCTCTGGTCCTCATTTCCCAACGCATCACATTAGCCCATTGATTGATCAATAAAGGTAAATCTCTATAAGATTGAATCCAATTTCTATAAGTACTCCAAATAATAGTTTCAGAAGTAGGACGAATAATTAATTCTTCTTCTAATTTAGCATCTGGATCTACAATCATTCCTCCTCCATTAGGATCATTCTTTAAACGATGATGTGTTACTACAGCACATTCTGTCGCAAAACCTTCTACATGTTCTGCTTCTTTACTCAAAAAACTTTTAGGGATCAGCAAAGGAAAATAAGCATTTACGTGTCCTGTTTCTTTAAACATCTTATCTAGCTGGGCTTTCATATTTTCCCAAATAGCAAAACCATAAGGCTTGATAACCATACATCCTCTTACAGGAGAATTTTCTGCTAATCCTGCATGTTTTACAATATCATTATACCATCCAGAGTAATCCTCGCTTCTTTTTTTAATTAAGTCTTTTGCCATGAGTAATTATTATGTAGATTCTAATAGTTTATAAATAAATATGTTATTTATTGTAAATTTTGTATTTTTGTATTATAAGAAACTCAAAAAGAGTAACTTATAAAAAGTTTATTTAGTTCCTTTAACTATTGTTAAATAATCTTTAGATTTTTATTTAACAATTTTAATATTATTATTTTAGGGTTTAAATAGTTTTTAACATAAAATGACGTGCAAAAGTAATAATTTGTGCTTGACTATTATACAACTTTTGCGTCTAATAAAATGTATTCAATATATAAATAATAAATACGATGAAATTTTATAAATATTTAAGTGCCTTAGTTTTGTTTGTTTTCATGACAAATTCAACTATTATACTAGCCCAAGATGATTTATATTTTGATCCTAGTACTGATGAAGATTTTTCTTATTTAGAAGATAAATATTCTGATGAAGAAATAGAAGATGAATATGTAGATGAATCATTTGATGGTGATGATTATTACTATGATGATGATTTTTATTATACTCGTCGTATTCAAAGATTCAATAGATCTTATGGCTCTTCGTTTGGCTATTATGATCCTTGTTATGCTTCTAATAGTTATTTTGATCCTTTCTATTCTCCATATAACCCTTATTCTGTTTATGGAAATAGTTTTGGATATAATCCATACTATTATTCTCCTTGGGGAAATAATTTTGGATACAATCCTTATGGATATGGTTATAATCCTTACTATAATCCATATTACAATCCTTATGGATATTATGGAAATTCATACTACAACAATAATCCATATATTTCTGATGCTTATAATAATTATTCTCCTGAAAACTTTGGTCCAAGAAGAGGCGGTGGTGGAGTTGTTGATGATCTAGGAAATGGAAGAACATCAGGAGTTAAAGGTGGAAGAAATGATATAGATGGCGACGCTACAGGTGGTGGAAATGGAAGAACTTTAGATGGAGATACTAAAAATACAGATGAAGTGATTTCTGTAGGAACAGGAGGCAGAGACTTAGAAGTTGAAGATGAAGTTGAGGATACTCCTAGTCGTTCTTCTATTGTAGAGGAAGATAAAGAAGAAGATACTCGTCGTAATGAGGTTAGAAATAATACCACTAGAGATGAACCTCGTAAAACAGCTCGTCCAAGCAGAAGTAATTCTAGTAATGATCGTAGTCCTTCTTATTCTCCTCCAAGCAGAAGTAATTCTAATAGAGGCGGAAGTTCTCCTAGAAGTAGTAGCAGTAGAAGTGACAATAATAGAAGTAGCAGCGGAGGAAGTAGTCGAGGAGGAGGTCGTTCAAGAGGTCCTAAATAAAATATTTTAATAGATTAATATTATCTATTCATAATAATTAACAAAGGCGGATAATTGGGTGTTGGTACCTTCCTTGTCCGCCTTTGTTATATCTATACAATAAATTTATTTATACTATTTATCAATTATACCAATGAAAAAGCTATCATTTATCATTATTCTGTTTTTATTAAGTTATTCTGTTTTTTCTCAAACGCCTGGAGATGCATTGCGATATTCTTACTGGAATTATGCAGGTTCTGCTCGATATATGGGGGTAAGTGGTTCAATGGGAGCCTTAGGAGGAGATTATTCTGCCGTTCATAGTAATCCTGCAAGTATAGCAACTTATAGAAGATCTGAATTAACCTTTACTCTAGGAGTGAATTCAATAGGAACGAGTTCTAATTTTGCTGATAATGTAAGTGATGAAAGAAGAACAAAAGTAAATGTAAGTGAAGGAGCTTTAATTTTTGCTTCTCCTAAACCTACAAGATGGAAAACGGTTAATTTCGGAATAGGTTATCATAGATTGGCTGATTTCAATCAAAAATTTCATTATCAAGGAAGAACAACAGGATCTATAGCTAATTATTTTTTGGGCTTGGCACAAGGTTTTACTCCAGATCAATTAAGCAATTATGATGATGGACTTGCTTATGATGTAGATATGATTTATAATCCTGATGCTAATGATTTAAGTTATTATGAAAATGATCTTTTCTCTGGAGATCAAACCACTAAATTTCAAACCGTAGCTGCAAGTGGCTCAATGGGAGCATTGAATCTTACCATTGGAGGAAATGTCAATCATAAATTATATGTAGGAGCAAGTGCAAATATTCCTTTTGTGAACTATAAGTTATCTAAAACTTATGAAGAAACAGATGGTGACAATTCTATCCTCTTTTTTGATGGATTACAATATCAAGAAGGATTAACTACTTCAGGAGTTGGATTTAATTTACACTTAGGAGCTATTTATAGAATCAACCAAATTGTACGATTAGGAGCATCTATACAAACACCTACTTGGTTATCTTTAACAGATAATTTTGCAACAGCTCTAGATTTTGATATTACTTATAACGAAGGTACTGCTAATGAAAATAGTACAACTAATTCTTCTGCTTCTCCTGAAAATGGTTTTTTTGAATATCGACAAAAAACGCCTTGGAGGGCAATGGGAAATATAGGTTTTATTATTAAAAAAATAGGCTTTATTAGTGCAGAAGTAGAATGGATGGATTATTCTAAAAATGCATACAATTATAATTCTGAATTTTCTACAGCAAGTGATTTACAAATAGAACAAGAGACGAATAATCAAATCAATTCATTATTCCAATCCGCTATGAATATAAAACTAGGAAGTGAATTTGTAATTGCTCAAAAATATAGAATTCGAGGAGGATATGCTTTACTAGGAAATCCTTATACCAATAATGATGGTTTATTTGATAGTTCTCAAATGAGTTTGGGTGCAGGATGGAGAAATGATGATATTTTCTTTGATATTGCTTATACTAAAAGATGGGCGAATCAAAATTATGCTCCTTATATTATAAATGGAGGTCCTATTGTTGATAATAAATTATCTACAGATAATATTGTAATGACTATCGGTTTCAAATTTGGTGGGAAACACGAAAAATAATCAAAAAAAGATACTTACTACTTGAAAGTGTTAAATAAAAATACACTTTTAAGAAAATAATAATACAAAGATGCTGACTTTTGGCAGCATCTTTGTATTTTATACCATAAATCTATTTCATAGATAAACCACTGTAACACAAAACAATATTATTTCGTTATCATTGATAAAGGAAATCATCTTTATCAATTATTTTTGATTATTAATATTAATACCATGAAAACGTTAAAGTATATTCTATCACTTTCCCTTATGATAGGGATGTACTGTATAGCATGGACACAAGATAGCTCATCTGTGCCAAATACTCCTTCGAATATTGAAGAAACTCGAATTATCGAAACCAAATGGAGATATACTTACACCCTACATGTAGAATCTAATACAACCATTCATCAAGCAGATGATAAGTATGATTTTTATATTCATTTTAGATATGATTATTCTTATGAACAATACCTCAACGGTAAAATGACGCGAGGAAATTGGAGTATTAATGATGCTGAATTATTTTATAATTTTAAGCATATCAAGAAATTTTTTGTGAGAGAAGTTTCTAAACAAAGACTAGTTTTAGAATTTACTCAACCCAATAGTAAAGGGGCTTATCAATATCATTTTATTCCTGTTGATTCAAAAGATGCTCCTTTTGTAAAACCTTTTAATGAACTGCCAGAAGTACTTGTTGAAGCAGACAATCCCAATAAAGAAAAAAATAAAAAATCGAAGAAAAATCGGAAAAAGAAAAAAAAGAAAGAAGCTGAAACTCCTAAAGAAAAACCAGTTTATATTAGTATTGAATTAATTGGAGGAGGATATTATGGAGGTATTGATCCTGTTTTAAAAGATTATATTCAAATTAAAAGTACAGGAAGATTGATCAAAGAATTTCAAAGTGTTCAAAATGGATTAGTGGTTACGAAGAAAAATATTCCTAGAGATGAATTAGAAGAATTTGCGGAGTTTATTATGGCTAAAAACTTCTTTAATCTTGAAAGAATTTATGATTGTGAAGATGAACTTTGTCAAAAACGAAAAAGAATAAAACCCACTCCTATTCCCTTGCGTTTATCTGTAACCTATGGCTCTCAAAAAAAAGTCATTACCATTACCGTTTGGGGAAAGGATAAAAACGAAACTCAATATGTTCCCTATCCTAAAGAATTAGATCAAATCATTGTATCTATTCAAAGAATGGCAGATAGAATTTAGACATACTCTTCATTAAAAAAATAAAAGCTCTAAGGAAATACTGATTCCTTAGAGCTTTTTGATATAATAATTATTAATTTTGCCCATCTAATAAAAAATGAAAATCATCATATTATGGCAAATGGTTTATTAAAAGAAAAAAAAGGGATTATATTCGGAGCATTAGACGATAAATCTATCGCAACAAAAGTAGCAGAACGATGTGTTGAAGAAGGAGCTCAAATTACATTAACAAATGCTCCTGTTGCTTTCCGTTTTGGAGAAATTCAAAAATTAGCTGAACGATTAAATGTTGAAGCAATTCCTGCTGATGCAACATCATTAGAAGATCTTGAAAATTTGATTGATAAATCAATGGAAATTTTGGGCGGTCCTGTAGATTTTGTCCTTCATTCTATTGGTATGTCTTTAAATGTTCGTAAAAAAAGAGCTTATACCAATTTGAAATATGAATGGATGCAAAAAACATTTGATATTTCTGCGATTTCTTTTCATAAACTCATGCAAACTTGTTATGAAAAAAATGCAATTAATGATTGGGGTTCTGTTTTAGGACTTACTTATATTGCTGCTCAAAGAACTTTCCCTGATTATAATGAAATGGCAGAATCTAAATCCTTGTTAGAATCATTCGCTAGAAGTTTTGGATATCATTATGGTACAAGCAAAAAAGTACGTGTCAATACTATTTCTCAATCTCCTACAATGACTACTGCAGGAAGTGGCGTAAAAGGATTTGATGTGTTTTTTGATTATGCAGATAAAATGTCTCCTCTAGGAAATGCTCCTGCTGAAGCTTGTGCAGATTATTGTGTATTTATGTTTTCTGATTTATCTAAATATATTACGATGCAAAATTTATATCATGATGGTGGTTTTAGTAATATGGGAATGAGTCCTGCAATTTTAAATATTGAAGAATAAATATTTGAAACATCATGCTAAAATTAATTTTAGCATGATGTTTTTATCTAAATGTTCGTTACAATATTGATATAATTATGAATTGATATTGTTTAAACAGAAATCATTGTATGCGACTATATTTTATGTTCTTATTCGTCATGGGTTTTGCAACCATAACCCAAGCACAAAGACCTAAAGCAGATCATAAAATTGAAACAGAAAAGGATTCTTCAAGAATAAAAGGAAAAAGACCTCCTTTAAGCATTTTTAATCCTCCAGACACCTTTGATATTAAAGTATATTATGCCCATCATCCTCAAAAAAAGCACCTTTATCCAGACACCTTATTAGGATATTATTTTCAGCAATCTAAACCGAATAGACAACACTTAATTGATTATGCTAATTTAGGTAGTTTAGGCACTCCTGCAAGACCTATTTTATTTGACGTAAAAGAACGAAAAGGCTTACAACTAGGATTTCATCAGTTTGACATATATGATCGTCCTGTGGATTCTATTCGATACTTTAAAGTGAATCGAACATTTACAGATACTTATTATGCTCAAGGAGCTACACAAGATGATTTTATTTTTAAAAGTACTTTTAGCAGAAATTTATCATCTGCTTTTAATTTATCTGTAGATTATTTGCGTATTAGTCATGTAGGATTTTATAAACGTCAAAAATCAAGACATACTACTTTAGCTATTAATGGTGCATATCAACATAAAAAAGGAAAATATTCTTCTTTTTTTAGTTATTCTTATAATGATTTTCAACAAGAAGATAATGGAGGAATTGAAGATGAAAGTTTATTTGGAAATTCTTTTTATGATGATCGTTCTACCTTTCCTGTATTTTTAAATCAAGCGAATACCAGAAAAGAAGAACAAATTATTTCTTACTCTCAATATTATAATCTTCAAAAAACAAAAAAAGATAGTTCCAATATTTCAAATAAAAGAAATATTACACTAGGGCATCAATTTTTATTTTCTCCTGGAGATTATAAATTTTATGATACTACATTAGATACAGATTCTATTTATTATCAAAATATACAAGTAGATAATCGTGGATTACGACATTATTTAAATTGGAATAAAATAGAAAATACATTTAAAATTTCGACGTTTAAAAATTTAAAAAATCAATTAAGTCCCAAAGATTTTTTATCTGTAGGCATCACTCATACTTATCAAAAAACATATCAAGAACCTATAGATACCGTTATTAATACTCTAATTGTATTTGGAGAGTGGGAATGGAATCCTATTTCTTACATTTCTTTACATTCTTATGCCAATTATAATTTAGGAAGTCATCAAAGTGAATATATTATAAAAAGTGATTTGAATATTCATTTAAAAAAATTAGGATTAATAACAGGGCATGTTTTGCATCAACGTTTTTCCCCTGATTTATTGCAAAAAAAATTATTTATTTCTTTTAGAGAATTTTATAATAATGATTTTAAAAAACCAATCACAACATCTATTAAAACATCTTATCATTTACCTATAACAAAAACCACTTTTTCTTTTCAATATCATTTACTTCATCATTATATTTATTATGATACACTTTTTCAAGCACAACAAGCTGATGTTTCGATTAATGTATTACAATTTATTTTAGATCAAAATATAAAACTAGGAGCTTTTGGAATGGAAAATACTATAGCATTTCAAACGACTAATAATACTTATATTCGCTTACCTAAAATTAGTTTAAAAAATTCAATTTTTGTAGAAGGATTAATTTTTAAGAAAGTAATGTTAGCTAGAATGGGTTTTGATTTTAGAATGAATACTTCTTATTTTGCAGATAACTATATGCCTGCAACGGGGCAATTTCATTTACAAGATGATGTCGAAATTAAATTATATCCAGCATTAGATTTTTTCACAAGTTTCAAAGTAAAAACATTAAGAGCTTTTGCTAAAATAGAAAATGTAACGGGCTGGTTTACCAATAACATTCATTATTTCACCCCTCGTTATCCTTTACCCGACCCTCATTTCCGCTTTGGTGTTTCTTGGCGTTTTATTGATTAATAATTTAAGTTGCAGATAAATCTGCAAAGTCCACAGTAAGTGAGTCCACAGACCACAGTTATGATTACAATAACTCTAAAAAATAGTATTAAAAGAATGGTGTACTTCATAAATTCTAACTCAATTAGATTTACACAACTTGAATTAATTTGTCAATGAAATATTAATGAGCATTAAAAATTTGGTTGAGCAATAAAATTTGTAAACCTTTAATCTCAAATAAAATTCATTAAATAGTATGAATATTCGAAAAGCAATATTAAAAGATATTCCTGACATATATAGTTTAGTTATAGAATTAGCTATTTATGAAAAAGAGCCTGATGCCGTAACAGCAACTTTAGAAGATTATCAAAATGATTTTCAAGAAGGAATTTTTAAAGCAATTGTTGCAGAAGAAAATGGTACTATTATTGGAATGATGATCTATTATATGACCTACTCTACTTGGAAAGGTAAAATGATGTACCTAGAAGATTTTGTAGTAACAGAAAAATATAGACGAAAAGGAGTAGGACAAAAATTATATGATTTCTTTTATGAAGAAAGTAAAAAACAAGGAGCTAAATTAGTAAAATGGCAAGTCATCAATTGGAATACTCCTGCTATTAACTTCTATAAAAAAAACAATACTATTATTGATGATGAATGGCTAAACGTAAAAAAGTTTTTATAACATGAGGAAAGAAGTTGAAGCAGTAGAATGGTTATTTTTAATTGCAGGAGTTGCATTATTATTATATAAATCTGAATATCAAATTATTTTTATTCGATTATTTCAAGGTTATTATTTTTTATTGACGATAGGTCTTATTATTTGGCTTTTTATTAGATATTATCAATATAGAAAAAAACAAAATGTCGTTATTTTTTATTTAAAAAAACAAGATGAATTTATTCGATATTTAATTATCAAATCATTTTTATTATTAATTATTGTAGGTTTTACTTCTTTATTTATTAATGAATTTTGGATTCCTGTTTTAGGCCTATTAGGATACTTTGCTGTTGTTTTATTTACAAATGGAATATTAGCACAACCTAAAATTATTTTTCAACATCCCTCATTATATAAAGATGGTATTTTTAAAGAAGATTTATCTGTAACTTCTTTTCAATTATATCAAAATGGCGTAAAAATAGAAGGCGAACAAAATTTAAAAATATTATATGAAGAATTAGATATTTCTAAATTTAATAGAGATGTAGATTTTGAAGAAAATCAACTTTTAGATGATGTTCTTTTAACAGGAAATGAAAATGAAGTTATTAGAGTTTTCATTAATGAAATTACTCAATATGCCGAAAAACTTCAAATTCCTATCTCCCGAGATGAAACAAAACTTATCGACGCTTAATAGTTATTTATCAACAAATAATAGTTTCAAAAACAAATCATAGCCCAAGCAATGCAATAATTATGTATTTTTGTACAAAATAAATATTTTTATACTCAAATTTATGTAGAATTTTGTTGGATAAAATTTTCCTTCTACATAAAATTTTAATTAAAATTATTGTTTGAGATGACTAATCAAGAATACAGAGAAAACAATATGCCCAAATATAAAAAATACATCAAATGGATGTGGATATTATGGGGTGTAGGAGTGTTTAGTACTATTTTATTTTTTTTCTTCCTTTCTAGAAGTAGCGATCTCCCTTCTACAGATGAATTACAAAATCCTAAAAATAATTTAGCTACAGAAGTTTTAGCAGCAGATGGTTCAGTTATAGGACGATATTATGTAGAAAATAGAGTAAAAGTAGCTTATGAAGATTTACCAGAACATCTCATTCAAGCATTAATTGCTACAGAAGATAAACGATTTTATAAACATGCAGGAATAGATTTAGAAGCACTAGGCCGTGTAGTAAAAGGTTTAGCACTAGGTACAACAAGTAAAGGAGGAGGTAGTACCATTACACAACAATTAGCGAAACTACAATATTCTAATCGTTCTTTTAAAGGAGGAAAAATCAAACGAGCTATTAAATTAGGTCTTACTAAATTTAAAGAATGGATTACTGCCGTTCAGTTAGAGAGAAGATATACTAAAGAAGAAATCATCATGATGTATCTCAATGAATTTGATTTCTTATATGGAGCTGTAGGAATTAAATCTGCTTCAGAGACTTATTTTGGTAAACAACCTAAAGATTTAGATTTGAGTGAAGCAGCAATGTTAGTAGGCATGCTAAAGAACCCTGCTTTTTATAATCCTAAAAAATTCAAAAAAAATGCTAAAGAACGTAAAGAAACGGTTTTAAAACTCATGATGGAAGCAGGGCATTTTTCAGAAGAAGAATATTATGAGTTAGTAAAAAATAAAGACTTACAACTCAATTTTTCTAGAAAAAGCCATTCTGAAGGTATCGCTCCTTACTTTAGAGAAGAACTCAGAAAAGAGGTCAAAAATATTTTAAGCGAACTTGGCGAAAAAGATGGAAAAGAGTATAATGTTCATACTGATGGGCTTACAATTTATACAACGATAGATCCTCGTATGCAGCTTCATGCAGAAGCTTCTGTTGCTAAAAATATGGCAAATAATCAAAAGAAGTTTTTTAAAGAATGGAAGAATAAAGATCCTTGGACATACAAAGGGAAAGCTACAGATAAAGAAATAGAAATGAGATTAGAATCCTTTCAAAAAGTATTAAGAGGTTCTGATAGATATCAAATTCATAGAGATATTCATTTATCTGAAACCCTTTCTCTTATTCAACAAAAATACGAGTTATCATTAAGAGATTATGAGATTGTAAGAATGTTGAAAGAAGAAAAAGAAGCAGGACATTTTGCAGAACTAAGAGAGAAAAATTTTCTTTCAGAAAAAAAATCAAAGATATACAGAAGAATAATGAGGTCTGATTTGTGGAAAACACTTAAAAATCAATGGGCTAAATTAGAAAAAGAGGTAGAAAAAGATTTCAAGAAAAAAACAAAAATGAAAATCTTCGCTTATAATGATACAATGGAGCGAGATACCATTATGACTCCTTGGGATTCTTTGCGATATATACGAATGCATCTTCAAACTGGAGTTGTAGCTGTAGATCCTCAAAGTGGAGCAATTAAGGCATGGGTTGGAGGAATTAATCATAAATATTTTAAATTCGACCACGTTAATAAATCTGTAGAGCGTCAAGTCGGTTCTACTTTCAAGCCTTTTGTTTATGCTACGGCTATTGCTGAATGGGGAATTTCTCCTTGTTACAAAGTGCCAGATATGGCTTATACCATTCATAAAGGAGAAGGCTGTTTTGAATTATTAAAGGATTGGACACCTAAAAACTTTGGAGAATATACAGGAAAAGAATTCTCATTATATAAGGCTCTTGAAAAATCTAAAAATACAGTTTCTGCTTATTTGATGAAACAAATAGGTTGTACAGAACCTGTACGAACTTTAGTCAAAAATATGGGTATTGATGTTGACGCTCTCAATGTATATGGAGAACCTCGTGTTCCTAAACAACCTTCAATTTGTTTGGGTGCAACAGATTTATCCGTTTATGAACTTACAGGAGCTTATGCTACTTTTGCTAATAATGGATTTTCTAAAAAACCCTTTTTCATCTCTAAAATAGAGGATAAAAATGGCGATGTTATTTATAGAACTCCTCCTCAAACTACGCCTAGAGCCTTAAATGAAGATGCGAATTATGTCATGGTAGATATGCTTAAAAAAGTAGCAAATCCCATTCAAGGACAATTAAAAACAGAAGTAGGAGGAAAAACAGGAACTACAAATAATCATGCTGATGCTTGGTTTATGGGTATTGCTCCAGAAATAGTAATTGGTGTTTGGGTAGGTGGAGATGATCGTTGGATTCGCTTTAGAAGTACTTATAATGGTCAAGGAGGAATTTTAGCTCGTCCTATTTATGTGGATATGATGAAAGGGATTGAAAAAGATACTATAGTTAAATATAATCCAAATAAAAGATTTAAAAAACCTTTGGGCGAATTATCTATTCGTATTGATTGTCGTGGAATTTATGGTAATTCTACTGATGGAGAAGAAGGACTTACAGATGATCCTAATGCCTCAACTGATCCTGGTGGTTTTGGTGATGAATATGATGATGACGAGGAAGAAGATTTAGGTTTTGATGACGAGGAAAACCCTAATCCTAGCCCTCCTACTCCTCCTAATGAAGAAGATGACGGTGACGATGATGGTTTTGATTAAAAAAAATGCAGTTCGAAAACGAACTGCATTTTTTTTTAGAACCGTACTAAATGTATGTTTAAGGTCTAATTTTTAATTGAGGTTTATTATCTTTTTTAATTTCTTCATCTTCTTTTTTATCTAAAATAATATTATTCTTAAAAGTAGGAATTCCTAATCCATAGAGATCGATGATTTCATAATTTTCATTATCGATTTCAGCATAAATATATTGAGGACTAACTCTATAAGCTTTTTGGTATTTAGCTTCAATAATTTCATTGCCGTAAGGATCAATAAAACCTGTTAAATAGCCACTCTTTGTTTCTTTTTTTACTTTAGCAAGTCCCCATTTAAAATTACTAGCAATTCTTCCTTCTGTATATTCTAAAGCAACTTCACCTTTTTTATTTAAAAAATATTGCTTAAAAACTCTTTTATTTTTTGAAGAATTTTCTTTATCTAATTGAGTTACCCAACACAAGCCTTCGTTGAAAGATGTTACTCGATTATAATTTTTTATTTGAAATAATTCTTCCCCATTATAATTATAAAAAGAAAAATTATTTCCTTGTTGATTTTTTTCCGTTTTAGGAATTCTTCTTCTAGCAATTTTTTCTGAAAATTGACTTCCTACCCTTTTAATATTTTCTTCTAATGGAATATCTAAAATATTTTTTCCTACACGATTGATATAATAAAAAGCATCTTTAAAAATTACAGTAGCAATTCCCTCCTGAAAAGGAGTTAACCGAACAATTTCTTTGGCTTCGTCTTGAAAAGTAATAGCAATTTTTCCTGAATTCTTGATATATGCCCAACGCTTATTTCCTGTTTTTGCTTTTCCATTTTCATCTAACAATTCTACTAAAGCAAATTTTTCAGAAAAAGAATTTGCTTTATAAAAATATTGATCAAATACTTTTTTTCCATGAATATCAATATAATGATCTCTTTGTCCAGAAGGAAAATCAGAATTAAAAATTCTAACAACAGCTAAACCTTCAGAAAAAGGAAAAACATGATAGTTGGTAGTAATATCATCAAAAGTAATTACTTTTTTTCCTTGAGTATTAATGAAATAAAAACTATTTTTTGCATGAATTAAACATAAGCCATCTTCATATCTTTGAATAGGAAATTGAAATGAATTCATGGGAATATGTCCTTCAGGAAGTTTTATTTTCACTTCTTTATTTTCATCAACAAAATGATAATTTATTTTTTCTTTTTCTTGATTTTTTATTTGTATCAATACATTTTGGCTATTACCAATTTGCAAAAAACAACACATTAAAACAATTAAAAATATATTTTTAAACATGATCCTTTTTTTTATAAAATTAAATAGTTTTTTATTTAAAGTCAATTTTCGATATAATTTAAAATACCTTGTTCATAAGCATCAACAACTAATTTAACTCTATTAGAAGTTTTTATTTTAGATTCTTTATAATTTTTTTGACTTAACAAAACTGCCTCATTAATATTATCCTGTAATAAACTTTCTCCAAAACAAATCACTCCTTGTACCATTCTTGTTAAAGCTAAATTTCTGCAATAGACTCCTTCAATATTTGTATAAACACTATTTTTATTTAGATAAAATAAATTATTTTTATTAGGAATATGAGGTACTTTAATAATTTCTGTATGTGCCTTTATTATTTCATCCGAAAAATGAATAGATTGTTCTAAATCATTAGATAATAATAAACGTAAAAAATGCAACCGAGCCTCCTTGGAATTTAATTCTCCTTTCATAAATCCTCCTCCTACAAAAGCCATGCAATAATTAGATGCAGTTGGAGAAAAATATCCTTCTGAATTGAGTGAAGAACCAGAAGCATTATAATGAATATTAATGGTGAGTTGAGGACGAAAAGAATTTATTTTTTGGGCTCGTTCAATTAAATCTTTTTTATTCATGTACCGATAAATATCTTTATCAGTAGCTTTTTGAAGATACCAATTATATTGTTCTTGATTGATGCTTTTATTTTCTAAATCTTTTTGTAATTCTTTTTTAAATAATTTATTTTTCCATTTCAAAAAAGAATATCCTAAAGCACTTTTTCCTTTTTTTCTTGTAATTAAAACTTCAGCACCTTTATTCTCTAATCGCTTAGCCAAAATTATTGCTGTTTTCCAAGCTAAATCAGATTCAAAAAATTCAATATCTTTTTTTGTTCCAGTTTCTTTTTTATGAATTTTAATAAACTTTCTTTCTAAAATAGCCGTTTTAAAATTATGAGCAAAATGACCAGGATCTAAAACAATACGTACTCCTTTTAAACTTGTTGGTTTTTCTTTTTCAACTAAAGAAAAATTTTGATGTACATTTTGTCTTTCTCGAATAATTTTTTCTGTTGTAATATTTTTTTTATTTTCTTTAACCACATGAGTTAAAAAAATAGGAACATCATCCCAAGTAATTAAAAGTTCAGCTATATCCTTTTTTTTATTTTCTGAAGAAGCATAAATAGAAATACCTTGATCATCTATTTTTATTTGTTCTAATAAAATACTATCTCGAATTAAATAAGATATATTTTTCAAGGCTCTTTCTTGATACATATTTTGAGCCATAGAACCAAAAGAAAAACAACAACAAAAAATAAAGAAAAAATATTTCATAAAATGATCGACTATTTATATTATTTTTAATGCTTATCTTGATTACTAAATGTTTTTAAAGATTGACCTTATTCAATTTAGTAAAAAGATAAAAAAGAAACTGTTCTAAAATATTTCCCCAAGTAAAACATAAAATAAAAAAATTGAAAGCGCGTTTTATTTCATTTAAAATTTTCAATCTTTTTTCACGTTAAAAATTGAATACAGTCTTGATTTTTCGTCCTTTTTATCAAGAAAAAGGACAAATAAAAATTCTTAATTTTCATCCATAATCTTTTTTAACTTATCCTTTAATATTTTAAATAATTCTGGAGAATATCCTTTTTCTTGAATTTTAATAATTCCCTTTGTATCAATAACATAATTTCTAGGAATAGAACGATCCGCAAATAAATTAAAAATACTTCTATCAGGATCGGCGCCTAAAATATAATCAATTCTCATCTTTTTCTCAAAAGATTTACAAACATTAATATCATGTTCCCTTCCAATTCCAATAACTACTAATTTATCTCCATATTCTTCTTGTAATTTTTTTAAATGAGGAATTTCTCTAATACAGGGACCACACCAAGTAGCAAAAAAATTGAGCCAAACTACTTTCCCTTCAAAATCAGAAATAGAATAGGTTTTTCCATCTGTAGCTTCAAATGAAAAAGAAGGAATTTTATCTCCAACTTTTGTTTTATCAGCAACAATAGTTTCTTCTTTTTGAAGAGAAAAATTTGAAAAAGAATATATTGATAAAATAAATAGAATAATACTACTAGTATAAAAGATACGTTTGGATAACATTAGAAAAGCATTTTATAATATGAAAATAAAAAACAAAGGTATTATAAATTGATCAATGATGATCTTAAATAAATTATAAAATACCCATTTAATGCAATTGAGTTGCAGCATTTATTGCTTATCTTTGTTTATTAGTAAATCAATACAGTAATAATCTCAAATTATGTTTGATAAAATAATTGCCTATTCTATTCATAATAAATTTGTTGTAGGAATTATTATATTTTTATTAATAGGATGGGGAATATATTCTATGAAACAACTCCCTATAGATGCTGTACCAGATATCACTAATAATCAAGTACAAGTTATTACAACTTCCCCTTCTTTAGGAACTCAAGAAGTAGAGCGTTTTATTACGAATCCTGTAGAATTAGCCTTACAAAATTTGCAACAACTAGAAGAAATTCGTTCTATTTCTCGTTTTGGCTTATCTGTTGTTACTGTTGTTTTTGAGGAAGATATGGATATTTATTTAGCACGACAATTAGTCAATGAACAATTACTAAAAGTTTCTAAAGAAATACCAGAAGGTTTGGGAACACCAGAAATGGGACCTTTATCAACAGGATTGGGAGAAGTATTTCAATATATTGTAAGAGCTAAAAAAGGTTTTGAAAAAAAATATTCCCCTACAGAATTAAGAACTTTCCAAGATTGGATTATTTCTAGACAAATTTTAGCCATTGATGGAGTGGTAGAAGTGAATAGTTTTGGAGGGTATTTAAAACAATATGAAGTAGCTATTGTTCCTAGCCAACTACAAGCTCAAAATATTACAGTAGCCGAAATTTATGATGCACTATTAGGAAGTAATTCTAATACAGGAGGAGCCTATATAGAAAAAGGTACAAATACGTATTATATCAGAGCAGAAGGATTAGTTCAAAAAATATCAGATATAGAAAATATAGTCGTAAAAGTTTCTAATGGTGTTCCTATTATCATTAAAGATGTAGCTACTGTTCAGATAGGGTATGCACCGCGTTATGGAGCATTAACCGCTAATGGAAAGGAAGTTGTAGGAGGAATGGCAATGATGCTCAAGGGAGCTAATGCTGCTCAAGTCACTCACGATATTAGAGCGATTTTACCTCAAATCGCTTCTTCACTTCCAGAAGGAGTAGAAGTATATCCTTTTTTAGTTAGAGATGATTTAGTCAAAAGAACTATTTCAACTGTTCAAACGAATTTAATAGAAGGAGGTTTAATTGTTATTTTTATTTTAATTCTATTATTAGGAAATATTCGAGCAGGATTAATTGTAGCATCAGTCATTCCTTTATCTATGCTTTTTGCTCTTTCCATGATGAATATTTTTGGTATTTCTGCCAATTTAATGAGTTTAGGAGCTATTGATTTTGGTTTAATAGTTGATGGTGCTGTCATTATTATAGAAGCCATTATTTTAAGATTACATACCCGTTTTGGAGGTCAAAATTTGACAGCAAAACAAATGGATCAAGAAGTACTTACTGCAAGTCAAAAAATAAGAAATTCTGCTGCTTTTGGAGAAATTATTATCCTAATGGTATATATACCCATTTTAGCTTTAGTAGGAATTGAAGGAAAAATGTTTCGCCCTATGGCATTAACTGTAGGCTTTGCTATTTTAGGAGCTTTAATTTTATCTATGACTTATGTACCAATGATGGCTGCATTATTATTAAAAAAGAAAATTACACATGAAAAAAATATTGCAGATAAAATTATTGCTTTTTGTAATGCCATTTATCAACCTTTATTACAATTAGCCATGAAAGTAAAATGGCTCATTATTGTATTAGTCATTGCTTTATTTTCTTTTAGCATTTATATTTTTTCAAAAATGGGCGCGGAATTTATTCCCACTTTAGAAGAAGGAGATTTAGCCTTACATCAAATTTTGCCTCCAGGAACTTCTTTATCTCAAAGTATCAAAATCTCTTTTTTAATTCAAACTCAATTAAAAGAAAATTTCCCTGAAGTCGTTGATGTCATTACTAAAATTGGTTCTGCTGAAATTCCTACAGATCCCATGCCTGTAGAAATTGGAGATATAATGGTCATTATGAAACCCAAAGCAGAATGGACTTCAGCACATACTCGAAGAGATATGTATATTAAAATGAATCGAGTATTAAAAAATATTCCTGGAGTACAGTACGAATATTCTCAACCTATACAAATGAGATTTAATGAATTAATGACAGGAGTACGTTCTGATATTGCAATTAAATTATATGGTGATGATTTAGAAATTTTATATGCTAAAGCAAAAGAAGCAGAAAAAATAGTACAAAAAATACAAGGCGTTGCTTCTGTAAATGTAGAACAAACAGTAGGAATGCCACAAATTATTGTTCGATATCATTATGAAAATTTAGCACAATATGGATTAAAAATTAATGATATTAATCAAATGATAAAAATGGCTTTTGCTGGAGAAACGGCAGGTGTTGTTTATGAACAAGAAAAAAAGTTTGATTTAGTGATTCGCTTAGCTCAATCGGAGAGAAAAAAAATAGAAGATGTTTCTAATTTATTAATTTCTTTACCTAATGGAAATGTAATTCCTTTACATAAAGTAGCTCAAATTTCTTTAGAAGAAGCTCCTATGCAAATTTCTAGAGATAATACACAACGTAAAATTGTAATGGGAGTAAACGTTGGAACACGAGATGTGGAATCTATTGTAAAAGAAATTCAATTGAAATTAAATAAAAATATAAAATTACCCACAGGATATTATTTTGCTTATGGAGGAACTTTTGAAAATTTACAAGCAGCAAAAGATCGATTATTAATTGCTGTTCCTATTGGTTTGGCACTTATTTTTATTTTATTATTTTTTACTTTTAAATCTATAGCACAAGCGGCTTTAATTTTTGTGGCTATTCCTCTTTCTGCTATTGGAGGAATTTGGGCTTTAGAATTAAGAGGGATGCCTTTTAGTATTTCTGCTGGAATTGGTTTTATTGCACTATTTGGTGTAGCAGTATTAAATGGTATTGTTTTAATTGCTGAATTTAATGCTTTGAAAAAAGAAGGAATAAAAAATATTTATGATAGAATTTATCAAGGAACAACGATTCGATTACGCCCTGTATTAATGACGGCTGCGGTTGCTTCTCTAGGTTTTTTGCCTATGGCAATTTCTACATCAGGTGGAGCAGAAGTACAAAGACCTTTAGCAACGGTAGTTATAGGTGGTTTAATTACTACAACTATTTTAACTTTATTTGTACTTCCTATTTTATATTATTGGTTATCTATTTTTCAAGAAAAAATTAAAATCAAAATGAATAAAAATATAATGATAATTTTATTTTTTAGTTTTAATTTTTATCATATCCATGCTCAAGAAACTATTTCTTTAGAAGATGTACAAAAAATAATTGTAGAAAATCATCCTTCTTTACAAATTGCTCAAGCAGAAATTCAACAAGCCAAAAGTTTAACGAATATTAAATATAGTTTAGGAGATACAGAATTTTATTATGAAGGAGATGGTTTATTTCAATATGATGATGTTTTTCAAAATCAAATAGGAATTAGTCAAGAAATTCCTCATCCTAAAATAATTAAAACAAAAAATAAAATTCAAGAAGAAAAAATAAAAGCTATTAGTGCAAAAAATGAGATATTAAAAAATAATTTAAAAAAAGAAATTAGTCAATTATATTTTGATATTCAATATCAAAAAGAAATATTAAACATCTATAATAATATCATAAAAGATTATGATACATTTTTTAAAATAGCAGAATCTCGATTTAAATCAGGAGTTGCTAATTCTTTAGAAAAAAATAGTATTTTATTGAAAAAAAATGAATATCAATTACTTCAAAATCAGGCAAAACAAAAAATAGAATTATTAGAAAACAAATTCAACACATTTTTAACATCCAATAAAAAAATAATTCCTGAAGAAAATTTAGAAAAAATAAATATTACAACAACAAAAGATTCCTTAGCAAATGTGTTATATCTTCAACAATTAATGAATCTCAATCAAGCAGATGTCGAACTATTAGAAGCTCAAAGAAAGCCTAGTTTTAAAATAGGATATGCTCTACAAAATTATTTTGAATTTGGATTTAGAAGCGGTATTCAAGCCAGTGTTACCGTTCCTATTTTTGATCATTATTCTAAAAAAGAAGTTGAAGCAGAAAAATTAAAATCTAATATTATTCAAAAAAATGTAGAAACTAAAAATATCATGGCCCAGCAAAAAATAAATGAATGGGAAGCCATGTTGCAATTATACGAAAGTGGAATTCAATTCTATTCTCAACAATTAAAAAATAATTTTCAAGAACAAATTAGAGTCGCTCAATTAAATTATAAAGCAGGAGAAATTTCTTATTTAGAATATTTAACTATTTTAGATAATTATGGAAATCATCAGTTAAAATATTTTGAACAAATAATTTTATACAATTATACTGCAATCGAAATTCAATTTTATAATGGATGATATAATAATATGATGAATTGTAAAATAAATATATTTTTTGTACTTGTATTTTTGATAAGTTCCTGTGGTCACGATCATAGTTCTCATGATCATAGTGGACATGACCACAGTGGGCATGATCATAGTGCACATGAAAAAGAAAGTACAAAAAAAACAGAAGAAGAAGATTTAAGTTTTTTAGATCATGATCACGGACATGATCATGGAAATCATGATGAAAGTTTACATCTCACAAAAAAACAAATAGAAACGATTGATTTAAAATTAGGATCTTTTTCTGATATTAAAATTAATGATTTTGTTGCTGCAACAGGTTCTTTAAGTATGCCACCAAATTCTTATGTTTCAGTGAATACAAAAAAAGAAGGTTTTTTAAGCGAAAGTGGAGAATATGTTGAAGTGAATTTTATAAAAAAAGGTACCATAATCGCCAAATTAGAAAATATACAATTTATAGAAAAACAAAAAGAATATTTAGAACATAAAGCTGAGTTGTCGTATTTATTTAAAGAATTAAAAAGGCAACAAAATTTAATGAATGAAAATGCTGGAGTTCAAGCAAAATTAGATGATGTTCAACATCAGGTTGCTATTAAAGAAATTCAAATTAAAAGTTTAGAAAAGTATTTTACTTATTTAGATATTCCTTTTCCTAATTCCGCTAATGAAATTAGAGAAAGTGTTTCTATTATTGCTCCTATTTCTGGTTATATTTCAAAAGTAGATTTTCATAATGGAATGTATATTACACCAGAAAAAGAAATGATGGAAATTGTAAATGAAGATCATTTACATTTGGAATTAAATGTTTTTGAAAAAGATATTTCTTTATTAAAAAAAGGACAAACTTTGACTTATACCATTCCTGCTTTAGGAGTTCAAGAATATAAAGCAAAAATATTTGTTATAGGAAAAGAATTTGATCCTGAAAATAAAACAATAAATATTCATGCTCATCTTGTAGGAAAAAAACCAAAATTTATTAAAGATATGTTTTTGCGTGCTAAAATTTGGTTGAATAATTCTACGGTAAAAGCATTACCTGAAAATACCATTTTTAAAGATGCTGAAAATTATATCATTTATACTACAACAGGATATAATAAAAACGATGAAATGGAATTTTCTAAAAAAAGAATTATTAAAGGAAATTCTAATAATGGTTTTACCGCAGTACAATTAATTGATGAATTAAATGACAATGAAAAAATTGTAATTCAAGCAGCTCATTTTGTAGATGCTCAATCTAAAATAGGACAATTAAAACACGAACATTAAAAAATAAAATTTTTAATTTTTATTTTTCCCTTGTTCTATTTTTTTTTGTTTACGCATTTTTTTTGCGTTACTATCAATTTTATACATTTTGAAAGCTCTTATACTTGTTGCAATCACTACAAGTATAATCATAAAAATAGCAAATGGTTTCATCAAAAAATATTAGATAATTAGGAATTGTTTTTTATAAAAAACAATTCCTAATTATGTTTATTAATGAATAATGGAAATCTTTCCAGTATATATTTTTTTCTCAGATTGAATACTCAATAAATAAATCCCATTAGAAAATTGTTGAGTATCAATATTCAATATATTACCATTCCAAATAGTGTTCCATATTTTTTTACCACTGATATCAGAAATAAAAATAATAGTATTTTCTTGAATATTTAAAGCTTCTAAAATTAAAAATTGATTCGCTGGATTAGGCATAACAGAAATTCCTAAATCATTTTTTATATCTTCTAAAGAAGTCACTTGAAAAGAAAAATCATAAATATCATTACAACCATTAGCATCAGTAACTGTTACGGTATAATTTCCTGAACTATTTAATTCATTCATCTCTCCAGTATTTGTATTACTCCAAGAATAAGAAAAAGGAGCAGTGCCTCCAACTACATGAATCGTTATATTATTAACGTCTTGTGTATGACTGATACTCATCGCAGGATGAAAAGTCAAATTAATATCAACAATAGAATCACAACCATTAACTGCTCCGTCAACAATAATTTCTTGTCCTGTAGGATTCGTAATATCATAAGTGGTATTATTAACGACTATACTATATCCATCATTAGGACAACCTGTATATGTTTCACTACCTATTTCTGGTGCAATATTTTCAGGGAGAGAAATTAAAGAAGTAAGCATACCGTTTCCTCCTGCCTGAGCATTATTATTACTACCATTACAACCACCACTAGAATTTGTAATAATTCCTGCAATTCCTCCATTTGTATTAGCTGTAATCATTGTAGTAACATTGGTATATATAATACCGCCGCCACCGCCACCACCAGGTCCCATGCAGCGTTGTTGGTTTTTAGAAGAAACATCACTTCCTTTTCCTCCCTGAGCATTGACTATAACATTAGAATTAATGGAATTATTTTCCAAAATAATAGAACCGCCGCCACCGCCGCCGCCGCCGCCATCCAAACTTATTGTACTCATAACATTTTGTCCATCCGCAGAAATATTATAATTATTCCCTTCTATTGCATTAGCAGAAATAAAAATAATTCCTCCTCCTTGTCCACCATCAGATCCCGCATCATTATTATCATGTCCAGCACCACCACCACCGCCTAAAAATAATCTTTGATCAGAAAAAGAAGGAATTTTTCCTCCTTCTCCAGGATAACTTCCTTGACAATTAAATAGTCCAGAATCGATATTTTCTCCTCCTCTTCCTCCTATTGAAAATCCAGCACCACCGCCGCCACCAGAATTATGATCATTTCCTCCACCCCCGCCATTAGCTTGAGCTCCTCGACCTAATTCTTTTCCTGATATACGAAGAGCAATTCCTTCTCCTTTTTTTTCACTTTCCCAACTATTAATAGGATAATAATAATCATTTAAAAAAGTAAAAGAACTACAACTACTAGAAGCTACTGCTCTTTTTCCTCCTCTAAAGCCGCTAGAATCAGCACTAATATTAGCTTGTAAGGTCAGTGTACCTGAAACTTCCATAGCAATAATACCTCCTTTTGAACCATTCCAATCCATTGCAACAACATCATCCGTTATTGTGGCATCTTCATATGTTGCAATTCGTACGATTTGAACTTTTCCTTCAATTTGATAAGAATAAAGAAGACTTGCCGCAGTAGTAATTTGATTTCCATTAATAGCTGAAATTTGAATTTTTTCATGCAATCCAGCACTATTCAAATTATTAATATTACCAAAATTTGCTGAATTGGTTTCATCAATTTCCGCTCCTTGCATTTGTATTAATAAACAATAATCTCCAACAGAAAAACCATTAGTATCATCTACATCTAAAATTGAAGAACAAGCAACACCATCACTAATATTAGTTACAGCAGCATAAGAATTAATGATACCACTGATATTAATATTAGATATGGAAAAAGCAAAAAGCCCAATTATGATGAATAAAGAAAGTAACGTGAATATTTGTTTCATAGCTCAAGAATTAAAATAAAAGGGTGAATAATAATATTAACTTTATTTTTTTATTTTGATAGATTTAAAGAATTTTTGAGCTAAGTCATTTTTAAAATCTGTTTTCCTAGAAGTTACCATAGCTTGATATTGATTTTGTCCAATAATAACAACTCTATAATCTACTCTAATTTCATTATTACTAAAAGAAGCTTGTTTCCCTGCATGTCCTTTATATGACCAATCGCTTGAGTCTATTTTTTTTGCTCCTAACGCACTAGAAAAACCTTTTAAGGCTTCTTCCGCTAAAGATTTAGAATCTATATTTGCTAGAGGTGTGGTATGTTCTGTACAATAAAATAAAAAAGCATTTTTATTAATTTTAGAATTCAGTTTTAGAGTAGTTATACCATCTTCCTCACTTATAGACTCATCAACTGCTGCAGGAAATTTAACCTTAAACTGATATTTTGTAGAAGAATATTTTTTCCACTTTACTTTTTCAGAAGGAGAAAAGGAAGTCAAAAGAAAAAAAGAAAAAAATAGTAAAAAAAATGGAGATTGAATATTGAAAACTTTTTTCATTGATTTGAATTTATAATTAATAATATTGATTATTTTTTAATAAGATGAGGTTGATATTTAATTTTCTAGTCTGTCTGATAGACTACTATCGCAATTTAGCAATAAAATTTGAAATGTTAATCATATTAAAGCAGATCAAATGTTAATTTTTAATTATATAATTTTGGCCTCTCTTTTAATATGAAAGAAATATTTTTGTATCATAAAATAAAAAACAAACAATGAACTTTGAAGATATCCAAGAAAGTTTAAAAGGCTTATTAGATCAAGCGATCAAGTATGCTCCTACATTTATATTGGCTTTAGTCGTTTTATTTGGAGGATTATGGTTTATTAAAAAAATAGAAACTCTAATTAATAAAACAATGATTCGGTCAGGCTTAAATGAAGATATTCGACCTTTTTTAACATCAATGATTGGAGCTATTTTAAAAGTATTACTTATTTTTTCAGTAGCAGGGATGGTAGGTATTGAAACGACTTCTTTTGTTGCTGTATTAGCCGCCGCAGGTTTCGCTATTGGTATGGCATTACAAGGAAGCTTAGGCAACTTTGCAGCAGGAGTCATGATTCTTGTTTTTAAACCTTATAAAACAGGAGATTGGATTGATGTTCACGATAAAATGGGAAAAGTATCTGAAATTCAAATGTTCAATACTATTATGACAACCTTAGATAATAAAACAGTAATTATTCCTAACGGAAGTGCGATTGGAGATATCGTAACCAATCTTTCTACAAATGGATATATTAGAGTAGATCTAAATGTTTATATGCCTTATGAAGAAGAATTTGATAAAGTAAAACCTATTATTGTAGAAGCTCTCAGAACGATTCCTGAAGTATTAGAAGATCCTTTGCCAGATGTTGGGATAGAACAATTCGATAGTCATAGTATTATTTTGGCAGTACGTCCTTATTGTTTACCTGATGATTATGGAAAAGTACATTTAGAATCTTTAAGAAAAGTAAAACAAGCCTTGGGAGCCAATGGAATAAAAGTAGCTTATTCTGAAGGAGTAGAATTAGGAAAAATAGGAAAATAAAAATTTAACTATTAAAAATCTTATTTATATTATAAGTATTAATATATTAACGCCGATAAAATTGTTTTGGTTAATAAAAAAAGTAGAAAATGAAATTTAATTTATTATTAATAACCTTATTTTTTGCCATAAATACGTCTTATGGTGTTGTAATGGTTGAAGGAGAAATCAATGCACATTCTAAAGCGTTTTCTCAAGCAGATTTTGAAAAATTTGATGAAGAAAAAATAATGAATTTAACTCCTGAAAAATTTGAAGCAGAGAATGGTCGAAAAATGAAATTCAAAGAAAAATTGGCTTTAAAAATGCTTCAAAAGAAAATAAAAAAGGCTAATAAAAAGAAAAATAAAAAAGCAGTAGCTGCTGGATTTTCTTTTCATTTAGGAGCTTTTCTTTTATGCTTATTTTTAAGTTTATTAGGATTACTTATTGCTTGGCTAGTTTGGGGTTCAGATAGAGATGTTCTTATTTCTGGGGCAATAGGTGTTGCAGTGTCTCTTGTTTTATGGGGTGGCTTACTATTTGGAGTTCTAGGATAATATATTTACTTCCTATTTCAAAGATGAGTTGTTTCAAAATAACTCATCTTTTTTTTTGTATTTTTGCTATATTATTTTAAATAACTTCTT
Source organism: Saprospiraceae bacterium (assembly GCA_020630895.1). GTDB lineage: Bacteria > Bacteroidota > Bacteroidia > Chitinophagales > Saprospiraceae > JAHDCE01. The sequence goes on along the minus strand of JAHDII010000002.1, from coordinate 15,597 downwards.
TGAATGAATACATCTTTTTGAAAAAAAGTAATAACATAAAAAATAAAATTAAAGAAGCTAGACAAAAAAAAATATTGTCTGTTGATGAATATATAAAAGGAATTCAGCAAGGGGATAGAATGATTTTAGGAAAAGCAATTACCCTTATTGAAAGTACAAAAAAAGAACATCAATTATTAGCCAAACAAATTATAGAACGATGTCTCTCTCTTCGATCAAAACAATCTTTTAGACTAGGTATTACAGGAGTTCCTGGTGTAGGGAAAAGTACCTTTATTGAAGCCTTAGGAATGTATTTGATTCAGCAAGGAAAAAAAATAGCCGTATTAGCAATTGATCCTACTTCTAATACAACTCAAGGAAGTATTTTAGGCGATAAAACTAGAATGCAAGAATTATCCATTCATGAAAATGCTTTTATTCGCCCTAGCCCTGCTGGTGATGCTTTAGGTGGCGTTGCTAGAAAAACGAGAGAAGTTATTATACTTTGTGAAGCAGCTGGATATGATACTATTTTTATAGAAACGGTTGGTGTAGGACAATCAGAAATAGCCGTTCATTCTATGACCGACTTCTTTTTGTTATTATTACTTCCAGGAGGAGGAGATGAACTTCAAGGAATAAAAAGAGGCATTGTTGAAATGGCAGATTTAATTGCTGTAAATAAATCTGATACAAATCCTGTTTTAGCCAAACAAGCTAAACAAGCCTATAGAAATGCCATTCATTTATTTCCTAAAAAAGAAAGTGATTGGACAGTAAAAACTATTTTGTGTTCTGCTCTTAAAAATGAAGGAATTCAAGAATTGTGGAAACTCATCCTCAATTATCAATCCTTTACTCAAGAAAATCATTATTTTCTGAAAAATAGAAAAAGACAAAATTCATATTGGTTTAAAGAAACTATAGGAGAAGGCTTAGAACAATTATTTTATCAACACCCTAAAATCAAAAAGCATTTTTTAGAATTACAAAAAAAAGTAGAAGAAGAAAAAATTACACCTTTTGCAGCAGCAAATCAGTTATTAAATATTTTTAATTCAACTTTATCTTAAATTTGTATTTATTTTTCATTCATCTATAAATTAAAACATCTATTTAAAATGAAATTTCGTAAAGAAAAAGATAGTATAGGATATATTAATGTTCCCTCTGATAAATATTGGGCTGCACAAACCCAACGCTCTAAACAAAATTTTAAAATAGGAGGACAAATGATGCCTCGTGAAATTATTCAAGCATTTGCTATTTTAAAAAAGGCTGCCGCTTTAACCAATGCAGAATGTGGTGTTTTATTAAAAAAGAAAGCAACTTTAATTGGTAAAGTTTGTAATGAAATTATTGCTGGAAAATTAGATGATCAATTTCCTTTAGTCGTTTGGCAAACAGGCTCAGGTACACAATCTAATATGAATGTGAATGAAGTGATTGCTAATAGAGCCCATGTATTAAATGGAGGAAAATTATCCGATAAAGAAAAATATGTTCATCCTAATGATGATGTCAATAAGTCTCAATCTTCTAATGATACCTTTCCTACAGCCATGCACATTGCAGCCTACAGAAAATTAGTAGATATTACGCTTCCTGGTATTCAAAAATTAAGAGATACTTTAGATAAAAAATCTAAACAATACATGAAAGTAGTTAAAATTGGACGTACCCATTTTATGGATGCGACTCCTTTAACTATGGGACAAGAACTTTCAGGTTATGTATCTCAATTAGATCATGGCATGAAAGCGATTAAAAATTCATTAGAACATTTGAGTGAGTTAGCACTAGGAGGAACTGCCGTAGGTACAGGTTTAAATACTCCAAAAGGATATGATAAAAAAGTAGCTAAACATATTGCTCAATTAACTAAACTTCCTTTTAAAACTGCTCCCAATAAATTTGAAGCTTTAGCTGCTCATGATGCGATTGTAGAAGCTCATGGAGCTTTAAAAACAGTAGCGGTTTCTTTAATGAAAATTGGTAATGATATTAGAATGTTGGCATCAGGTCCTCGTTCTGGAATAGGAGAATTTATTATTCCTGCAAATGAACCTGGTTCTTCTATTATGCCTGGTAAAGTAAATCCAACTCAAGCAGAAGCTTTAACAATGGCAATGGCTCAAGTCATCGGAAATGATGTAGCTATTAATATTGGAGGAATGACAGGTCATTTCGAACTCAATGTTTTTAAACCAATGATGATTTTTAATTTTTTAATGTCTGCTCAACTTATTGGTGATGCTTGTCTTTCTTTTAATGATAATTGTATTGTTGGCTTAGCTCCTAATGAAGAAAGAATCCATCACAATTTATTCAATTCCTTAATGTTAGTCACAGCTTTAAATACTAAAATAGGATATGATAAAGCATCTGCAATTGCTAAAAAAGCTCATAAAGAAGGAACAACATTAAAACAAGCCGCTGTAGATTTAGGTTACCTTACAGAAAAAGAATTCGATAAATGGGTAAAACCTAAAGATATGATTGGTAGCTTAAAATAATAATGAAATAGATTCAAAAAAAGATTAACATTCGTTTAGTTAATTAAAAATATATAACCTTTTAAGGTTATAATATTGACTATAATTCTAAAAGGTTATATATTTGCAATATGATGAAAACGAATGGAATTGTAACAGGGGACATTGTCCACTCTACACATATTGTAAATAAGGATGCATTAATACACTCTTTGAAAGGTATTTTCTTAGAAATGGTAAAAAAGAAAATGATTAAAAGAGGAAAGTATGATATTTATAGAGGTGATAGCTTTCAGTGGGTAGCTACTAATCCTTCAAAAACATTAAGAGGAATGTTGATTTTTAGAGCCATGCTGAAAGTAAGCACTCCTGATGATGAAAATGAATTATGGGATGCTAGAGTTGCAATGGGATTGGGAGAAGTTTCTTTTATTACTAAAGATGTACGACAATCTTATGGTCCGGCTTTTATTTTATCAGGTAGAACCTTAGATAAAATGAAACCTAAGGAAAGAATGAAAATAGCCTCTCAAAATAAGGATTTAGATGATGAATTTAATACTGCTTTATTATTAGCAGAACATATTATATCTCGTTGGTCTAAAGAATCCGCAGAAACAGCTATTGCTCATTGGTTACACCATGAAACACAAAAAGAAATGGCTAAAAAACGATTTAAAATATCACAACCTGCAGTTTCCAAAAGATTTAAAGCCGCAGGAATTGAAGCCATAGATAAATTATTAGTTCGATTCGAAAAAAAAATAGAAAATTCATTAACCCATGCTATTGGATAACACAATCTTATTACCACTATTATTAATTGCACATTTATTAGCAGATTTTAGTTTTCAACCTGATTTATGGGTAAAAGAAAAAAAAGAAAAAGGATTCAAATCTAAATACCTGTTATATCATGTATTATTACATACTGCTTTCTATATTATAATCATTGCTATTTTTGATTGGACTAAAATTCATTATGCTGTTTTATTAGGAGTTTTACATTGGTTAATAGATAGTATTAAAGGATTATTTAAACAATACAAATCAAGGGCTTTTATTTTAGATCAAGTTTTTCATTTATTAACAATATTAGGTGTAACATCTTTAGTTTTAGATGGAGGCAATTCATTTATTGAATTTGGAAAAAATGTATTAACCTATAAAAATTTGATGATTGCAGCAGCTTATTATATAGTCTATCAACCTATGTCATTTTTTATGCAAATTGCAACTTCAAGATGGCATGAAGCTATGAAAATGGAAGATTTAGGATTGAAAGATGCAGGTAAATGGATTGGACGACTAGAGAGAATTTTAATTTTAACTTTTATTATTTCTAGTAATTTTTCTGCTATTGGTTTTTTAATAGCAGCTAAATCTGTTTTTCGATTTGGAGATTTAAACAATCCTACCAATCAAATGAGAACAGAATATATTTTAATAGGAACACTTATTAGTTTTAGCATTACTATCTTTTTAGGATTGTTTTTATTAATGATGATCCAATAAAAAAAGTTGAAGCATATTAATACTTCAACTTTTTTATTAAATTTTAGAAATTATCTCCATTTTAAGGCTTTGTATGTTTTTTACCTTTTCCAGAACAAGAACCATTCTTACGATCTTTTCTTTTTTCTAAACGACGTTCTTTCGCTTTTAAAAATTTATTGAATTGTTCTTCAGTCAAAACATTTTGGATTTGACCTTCATAATTTGAAAAAGCTTCTTTTAGAGCTGTTTTCTTTTGCTCTTTTTCTAAATTACTTTCATGAATACTTGCAACACTAGAAGTAAAAGAAGAATTCATAATACCAATTTGTTCTGCTTGTAAATCATTCAATCCTAAATGTTGAGTCATTTTGGTTGTCATACGTTCTGCTCTTTCTTCAGGACTAGGTTTTTCTCCTTGTGGATTTTGTCTTTTAACATGATCTTGAGCCATTACTACTGTACTCATCATTAAAGCTAACATTAAAGTAGCACCGAAAATTTTCATTGTTTGTTTCATCACTTATCAATTTTAGTTTTATAAATAAATTTGGTGCTTTGACTTCTTCAAAAACAGCAAAAGTCATAAAAAAAAGTTAAGCTCTTAATAAGAAATGGTTAAGTTGACACAATGAAATAGCAAAAAAAAGCATTATTGTATTATGTTGTGAAAGTATTCGTTTTAAAAACTCAATATCATTACAAATTCTTTTTAGAAGAATTAAGTTTTATGAATCACAAAGAAATATATAAGACACACCATTAAATTCGTAATTATATTGACTATTAAACTTTGTATTTTATACAATAAAAAGAGAATTATTTTAAAAAATTACCTTTTGATGCAACCTTTTTATCTTAAATGGTACTAGGTAAGCATACAAACCTAATCAAAATCTTTCAAAAGGTTCAAATAACATTGCATTTGAAACAAACAGAACAAAATATTATCAAAGGATGTATTAACGGCGAAAGAAAAGCGCAGTATGATCTGTATAATATGTTTAAAAGAGATGTTTTTGGGCTTTGTATGCGATATGCTAAAGATAGAGCAGAAGCAGAAGATATGATGCAAGAAGCTTTTATTAAAGTATATTCTGATTTGTATCAATACAAGCCTATTGGACCTTTTGGAGGTTGGATTAGAAGAGTAGTTATCAATTCTTGTTTGAGGTATATTAGAAAAAGAAAAAATCTTGTATTTAATGATTTTTCCGATGAAGCCGTTCAAGCTATACCATCTAATGAAGATATAGTAAGTGATTTAGAAGCAAAAGATTTGGTACGATTGATGCAGAAATTACCCGAAGGGTATAGAGTGGTTTTTAATTTATATGTAATTGAAGGATATTCTCATAAAGAAATATCAGAACAATTAGGAATTAGTGTGAATACATCAAAATCACAATTATCTAGGGCTAAAGCTAATTTAAGAAAAGCTTTAGAAAAAATTTTAATTTAATATTTTAAAAGGATTCGATGAAAGAAAATCTACATAATGATAATGATAATTTGGAAAACTTTTTCCGTGATCGCCTTCAGGGATACAATGATATTCCAGGAGGAGATATGTGGGATCGGATAGAATCCAAAATACCTCCTAAACCCGAATCTAAATCAATTATTCGACCTTTATTTATATGGACAAGCTCTGCTGTTGCAGCTTGTTTAATTCTATTTTTAGGCTTTAATAATTATCAGTATCAAAAGAAATTAGATGCTATTAGCTCTCAATTAGAAGAAAGTAAAGGAAGTATTTCTAGTTTAAATGAAGAAATTTCTTCATTTAAAAATTATATGGAAACTCAATATTCTAGTAATCAAAATAATACTACCAATTCTAATAAAATAATTCCTACTAGAAATAATGGAAATATTGAAGTCAACCAATTAGGAAATAATGGTAAAAAACCTCCAGTAATCACAGTAGGAAATCAAAATAAATCTTCCTCATCATCAACAAAAAATTATTTTCCAATACTTCCTACAAAAGAAAATAATAATACAACTGTAGTTTACCAAGACAATAGTTCTAATACAACAACAATTCAAAATGATGTAAAAGAAGATATTATAGAAGACAATAATACATCAAATCAAAAGGGTCTTTTGACCAAAACAAACTTAAACGCATTACCATCTATTAGTTTTCCTTCTTTAGAAGTAGATTTAAAAGAAGAAATTCCTTCTATAAAACTTGCTGAGAGAAAGAAAAAGATTAAAGAATTGGATGGAGGAAAATGGTATGTAGCCGCAAGTTATGCACCACAAATGCTCGTACATAAATATTCTAATCCTAATCCAGCTATTACTCAAAAGGTAAATTATGATGAATCTATAGAATTACCTTATGATATTGGAGTACGTTTAGGATATTCTATTAATAAAAATTTGAGCATTTATACAGGACTTCGTTATGATGAAAGTCGTGTGAATATAAGACATGCAGGTAATATGGCGTTTTCATCTGAGTTAGAAGTACCTTTAGCCGATGAAAATTTATATAGCCCTTCTCAATATAATATGGAAACTTCAGTAGGTAATATAGATGTAAAAATGTACACTGTAAGAGAACCCAATATTATAGTAGAAGAAGGTAGAAACATTCCTATGTTAGCAGAATTAAGTTATAACAAAAGAGAATTAGAAATTCCTGTTATTGCTCAATATAATATAGGTAGAGGAGATTTATTTTTCTCTGTAAAAGGAGGAATTGTAGGTAATATTTCCTTAAAAGAAGATATAAAAGTAAATCATTTAAGAACATACGATGAAGATGTATATTTTCATAATATTTCTTATATAAGTAAGGAACCCCTTAAAGATAAATTATCTTTAAGTTATTTAATGGGTGTAGGTCTAAACTATAGAGTTAGTGATGAACTAACGGCTTTCGTAGAACCGACACTTGAAGGGCTAACAAAAAAGACTACTTTTAATAGTGGTGGTCAAACATATCCTTTCAGTGTCGGTTTGGAAGCTGGATTAGCTTACCGATTTTAAAAATGGCACAAAGGAAAGTATTTATACTTTCTCATGATTTTATAAAAGTAGGTTTAAATTTTTCCGCCGAACAAATAGTTTTGTTCGGCGGATTTTGTTTAATTTCCCCTTTTCTTAAACTTTAATAAAATCTAGAATGAAATTTTTAATACATCTTTTATTATTCTTAGCCAGTACAATTATTTTATCAGCTCAAAACAATCGAAAAACATTAATTATAGGTATTGATGGCGTTAGAGGTGATGCTGCAATAGCAGCAAATACTCCAAATATGGATGCCTTAGCAGCAAATGGTATCACTAGTTATGAAGCACAAACTTTACCTGTTACATATAGTGGACCAGGTTGGAGTACAATACTTACGGGAGTATGGATGGATAAACATGGTGTAAGAGACAACGTATTCATTCCTAATAATTTGATTGAGTATCCCCATTTTTTTCAATATGTGAAATCTGCTAATCCTGATTTATATACAGCATCTATTGTTCATTGGTCACCTATTAATATATTAATTGCTCCATTAACTCAAACAGATGCATTAGAAACTTATGATTCAGATGCTGCGGTAAGGGATGCATGTATAAATTTATTAAATAATGAAGATCCAGATATTACATTTATCCATTTAGATGATGTAGATCATGCAGGACATTCCTCTGGTTTTAGTCCTTCAAATTTAGAATATTTAGAAGCTATTGAAACCATAGATAATCATGTTGGACAAATAATGACCGCTCTAGAAAATAGACCTAATTATTCCAATGAAGAATGGTTAATTATATTATGTACAGATCATGGCGGAATTGGAACAGGACATGGCTGTAATGAAGCAGCATGCCAAGATATTTTTTATGTAGCCTCTAGCAATTTAATCAATAATGAAGTCATAGAAAAAACAATTGTTGATATCAATATGACAAATATCATCAATCTTGATGGAAATGATAGCTATATAGAAATAGCAGATGCTCCTCAACATAATTTTAATGAAAAAAATTTTACTGTCGAAATAAAATTAAAAACAAATGGTTGGTCAAGTGATGCTCCTATCATTTCTAATAAAGATTGGGATTCTGGTTTTAATTCTGGTTTTATAATAGCAGGGAATACGAATGGTTCTTCTTGGAAATTTAATATGGGAGATGGTTTATTAACTAGAATGGATATAGAAGGAGGTACAATTAATGATAATGCTTGGCATCATATAGCAGTTTCTGTTGATAGAACAGGAGCTAGTTTTACTTGGCAAGATGGTTATATTCAAGAATTCAATACTAGCGGGTTTATTTTGGATTCTGATTCTAATTTCCCTTTAATTATTGGTCAAGATGGAACGACTAATTATCCTTCTAGTTTTAATGGATTGATTAGTGAGATTAGAATTTGGGATACAAATCTTAGAAATATAACTTTAAACGAATGGAATTGTAAAAATATAGATGTATCTCATCCTAATTATTCTAATTTAGTAGGACTATGGAAATTAGATGAAGGAACAGGAACTTTAATTAATGATTTATCTTCTTATTCTCAAAATGGAACATTAATGAATAATGCTTCTTGGGAAATAGATAACACTATATATTCTTGTTCAGATTATACACAAGTGCCTCATAATACTGATATTGTGCCTACTGTATTAGATTTTATGTGTATAGATATAGATGAGAATTGGAGCTTTGATGGGACATCTGCTGCTGAGGGAATCAATTGTATTTCTACATCTATTCATGAAGTATTGAGCAAAGATGTTCACATATATCCTACAATTTCTAAAGATGAAATTTCTTATGAAATTGGTGATTTACAAACAAATATGTCTATCCAATTATATAACACGAGAGGTCAATTAATTACAAATCAAAGTATTACAAATAATAGAGGGGCTATAAATATAGGTCATTATACATCAGGAATATATTTTATAGTGATTTCAAATAAAGAAAACGGTTTATTTTATAGAGAGAAAATTATAAAATTGTAATTCTTTTTCAAAAAAAAATTATAGCCATGCAACCTTTTCGCAACTATTTGTACTAGATAAGTATAAGAGTAAAAGACTCTTTAAAAAAAATACGTTTTTAATCCAGTTTTTAATACGTGTATTTAGCAATTTTTGATTCCTTTAGATGTTCCGCCGAATAAGAGACCTTTTATTCGGCGGATTTCTAAAAAATTTTAAACGGAATGCAACCTTTTGACAACTATTTGTACTAGATAAATAGAAGAGCGAAAGTTCTTTAAAAATAATACGTTTTTAATCCAGTTTTTATACGTGTATTTAGCAATTTTTGATTCCTTTAGATGTTCCGCCGAATAAGAGACCTTTTATTCGGCGGATTTCTAAAAAATTTTAAACGGAATGCAACCTTTTGACAACTATTTGTACTAGATAAATAGAAGAGCGAAAGTTCTTTAAAAATAATACGTTTTTAATCCAGTTTTTATACGTGTATTTAGCAATTTTTGATTCCTTTAGATGTTCCGCCGAATGAGTAATTTTGTTCGGCGGATTTTTTTGTACCTCAGAGTATCTAGAAGCATCCAACATCAACCTAATTATCTAAAAATCAAACAATTATTATCTTTTTCGTCTAGCGATTTAGGCAAGATTTACCAATCTGTTCCTTGTCAAAAATTGGTATCCGCTCTAAGGCTTAAAGATTATAAAAAAGGACCGAATAGTTCTTTTTCTCTCAAGATATACATTCCACCATCCCAAAGAATATCGAGTTACAAAATAGTAAGTGAAATACATTCTGAAATTGCAAAAAAATTAGATGTTGAAAAATTGCAAGATGAATTAATAACATATTGGAAAATCTAAATAGCATCACTTGTGATGCGACTTGTGATGAATCCTCTATCCGTTATCCTACCAATGTCAAACTTTTATGGGAAAGTGTAGAATCGTCTTATGCTCAATTAAAAAGACTATCTCGTCATTTGAGCCCCTAAATTATTAAGAACTAAGTATAGAAAATGGTTAAAGCGTTATGTCCGCTACAGTAAAATGAAGTGTAAAAGTATGAAAAAGAAAAGAGTATTGATTAGAGCTTTATTGGGATTATTAGGAAAAATCTATACCCTTACTTCTGAATGTCTTTTTTTAATTGATACAATTCAATTTCTTCTTCTGTCATAAAATGGATAGATTCAGCAGGAGCCGCTCTTAATGTGAACCAATAAAAAGCAGTATCCATATTTATTTTTTCAAACATATCAAAAAATATTTGATGTCCTTCATCATCTCTAGGATAATCTGCTCCATCTTTTTTTCCATCACTCCAAGAATGTACTCCAATTTTTGCTCCTTTTTCAATGTATCTTTTATTCCCTGAAATAAATAAATCTACTCCTCCAGATGCGATCATAGAATTGGATGTTAATCGAGTATTGAATCCTGATTGATGTAAAAGTACACAAGATTTTACATTCCATTCATCATTAATAGAACCAGGAACTTCTTCAAAAACAATTGTTTTTATTTCTGGATTTTCTTTTATAAATTTTTTAAATCTTTTATAAAACTTTTTTCCAAGAACCCCATTAATATATGCTTCGTCACCTTTTTTAATAATAGTGGCTGCTTTTTCATTATGAACCATTAACATTAAAGATTCACAAGAAGAAAAAAGGATAATAATAATGATTGAAAAAGAAAATAAATTTTTCAAAATTAAAAATTAAAAAAAAGGGATTTTAATTGAATTAAAATCCCTTTTAAAATTAAAAAATAAATTTTAATTTAATTATTTTTTGAATACTTGTTTTTTCTTCACTTCTCAATTGAATAAAATAAATACTTGAAGGAAGAGAAGACATATCTATTACAAAATTTTGTTGAGTAATATTTCCTCTTTGAATAATTTTTCCACTAATATCTGATAATTGAAATTGAATTTCTGTATTTAAAATATTATCTATTTCAATTATTAATTCATCCGAAACAGGATTAGGATATATTTTAAATGGAATTTCTTGAATATTATTATTGCTACTTGTACAAGTAGTAGTAAAATTTTGATTGGAAGAAAAATCAGAAGAATTTCCATCACAATTGGTTCTTACTTTAAATTCATAATCATTACAATCATCTAAATTATTCAATGTAATATTTTCTGAAGCAGAACTTGTCATTGACCACGTTCCTCCTACGATTCTATATTCAACATCATAACTAGAAGCATTTGCCATTGCATCCCAAGAAATATCTACTGTTGTATCCATAATATTTGAAGTAGAAATATTAGTTGGAGGATCACAAGAAGGAGGACAGTAACTAGAAAAATTAAATACTGGAGAAAATATAGATGTTCCAATCGCACATATTGTTTTAATTTGAATTTCAAACTCTTTGCATTCCTCTAAATTAGGAATTAAAATAACAGGAGTAGAAACTACATCTCCTTCCCAAATTATTGCAGTTATTTCTCTATATCGAACCTCATAACCAATACCATTAGCCACCTCATCCCAATTCACTTGTATGGTATTATCTACTAATAATTGTGATGTAATATTTGAAGGAGTAGGACAATCTGGGTTATTATTATTAATAATATTGACACAATAATCTTCTACTTCACCATAATCAAAAGTTTGTTGACAAGAAGTAGGTGTTTCATTCCATCTCATAGTCACTCTCATTCTGGTAGGACCCGCAAGAGCATCTGTAGGAACAGTGAAGTTACCTGTAATAGCATTTTGAGTTGTATTTCCTGGATCATAAACTACTTCATCTGCATCATCAAAATCACCATCTTGATTATAATCAATCCATACCATAAAATATTCATCATAAGGGTAGCCATCAAAACCAGGTTCAAGAGTGATGTCATAAGTCATATCTACTTCTAAATCTGTAGAAAAATTAGTATAATTAGCATAACCGTCGTCATTTCCAGAAGTATTATTAATAGTATTTAAACTCACAGATTCAATCCATTCTAAAGAAGAATCTCCTCCAATAGAAGGACAATAGTTGCCATCAACACAAGCACCACAACCTGAAGTGGAAAAAGTATAACTAGAGGTAAAACCAGTATTAACACCTCCAGCACAATTGGTTTGTATTTGAACTTCATAAGAAGTACAAGGAGATAAATTTGTTAAAGAAAAAGTAGTTCCTACAACATTGGCATTCATCCACATTGCAGAAGATGTTTCTTTATATTGAATATCATAACTTTCAGCAGCTAATACAGAAGACCAATTGATTGTTGCTGAATTATCTGTAATATTATCTATTGTCAATTCTGAAGGAGGTTCACAACATCCATCTGTTTGAAAAGTAATAGGATTTGACCAATCTGTAGCAACACCATCACAAATAGCTAAAGCTTGAAATTCATATTCTGTACAAGGAGTTAAACCTGTTAGAGAATGTGGCGAAGTAATATTAGGAAGATCGGTCCATGTCATCGTTCCTACTTCTCTATATCTAATATCCGATTGGTCTGTATCATCTCCTACACTCCAAACCAAATCAGCTGAAACATCTAAAACATTTTCAACTTGTAAAGAATAAGGAGTAAAACAACCATTAGGATCACAATTAGTCATCATAGCATTTACTGCATTAAATACATTTAATCTTCCTCCTGTAACGGTAATACCGTCTAAGCTAGCATTAGGATCTACTCCATCTAAAATATATTGTTTTGTTAGTAAAGCTGCGGCAGCAGGGTCTGCTTTAGCAAAAGCGGCAAAACTAGGACAAGGAACAGAATACATCAGGGCTACCGTTCCAGTAACATGGGGCGTTGCACCAGAAGTTCCACCAAAACCTCCATAAGAATTTCCTTGAGCAATAGTCCAAGTATCAGCACCAAAAGCTCCTAAATCAATAGTTGTAGCTCCATACCCTGCTTGAGTCACTTTAACATCATTGTCATTCATATTTGTAACAGAAATGAGCCAATCACTAGGACAAGCAGTAGGCAAATCACCAACAACATCTACATTTTGATCCCCATTAATGGTAGCACCACAACTCATAATTCCTTGCATTCCTAAAGTATCATAAAAAGAACACCAAAGAGGCGCATCTGCTGGTTGCCCAAAATCAACACCCCAAGAAGCATTAGTTGTTACAACAAATGCTCCTTCTGCTCCTGCTGTTTCATTATATCTTTTTCTCTGAGTATAACAATAAGCATAAGCAGCTAAAGCATCAGCTTCTCCTCCTCCTCCTTGGATAATCATTAATTTAACATCCCAATTCACTCCAGCTACTCCATTATTATTATTTCCTTGTGCTCCTACAATTCCAGCAACTGGTGAGCCATGCCAACCTCCTGTAATATTATCATTATTATTATAGGCATTCCATCCTTGATAATCATCTACATATCCATTATTATCATCATCAATTCCATTATTAGGAATTTCTGCATAATTCACCCAAATATTATCACCAAAATCACTGTGCGTCCAATCTAAACCATCATCAATAATAGCCGCTACAATAGTATCCCCTAAAGCTGTAACACCTCCAGTCGTAATATCCCAAGCAAGATCTGCATCAATATCTGCTCCTGCTGTTCCTCCTGATTGTCCTGTATTAATATATTGCCATTGATCTGCAAATTGAGTATCATTAGGTGTGGCACGATAAGATATAATATGATTGTATTGAACTACCTCTATTAAAGGATTCTTTTTTAGTTCTTTTAAAAATCGATCTTCATGAATGGTTCCATGATCAAATTGAACTAGATAAATATTAAAAACGGGTGCTACTTTTCTTTTGAGCTCAAGTGATGTTCTTTCTCCTTCAAAATATTGATGAGATACCATTACTTTTTCAATAGGATGTTGTGTTTTGATTAAAAATTCTCCTAAATGGTGTTCTAATATTTGAGCGTTTGAGGAAAAACTAATTCCTAAGCAAAGTAATACAAAAGAATAGATTAATTTATTCATGATAATCTGGTTTAATTATGTTTATTAGACTTTATCTCGAATTATTGATTATAGCCAAATTGATCTTTTGAAAATCTACTTCCACGCTAAATGCGTGGTAAACTGTTATTTCTCTCAACCGTAGCTATGGCTACGCTTTTCAAGAAATGCCTTGTATATTTCCAAAACTTCTAATTTGTCTTACATAACAAACAATTTGTGATAAAGTCTATTACAAAAATAGAAAATAGATTGGTCTTTAAAGGTAACCTATTTGTCAAAAGTGGAATTAATTTGTATATTACCATCTTAAAAAATATAACAACATTATCTGACAAATGAATAATACGATATTAGATGATTATATTATTGCTGATCAAGAATATCAATATGCAAGTTTAGGAGCAAGGTTTGGAGCAGCAATATTAGATTCTTTTCTTCTCTTTTTTATAATTATATTTCTGACTTATATCAATTTAACTCGTTTATATAGTCCTATAATTGAGCTCATAACTACTTTGATTTTCCCTGTTTATAAAGTTTTAATGGAAGGAATATTCGGCTATACATTAGGGAAAAAAGCTTTAGGGTTTAAAATAATGAAATTGAATGCTCCAACAACAAAGATGGATATTTCAACAGCATTAATACGATATATTTTTGGTTGGCCTGGATTATTGATAAGTGCTATAAGTATCTATTATACTTTTGATGTGAATCTAATGATGCAGGTTTTTGATTGGGAATCGTATACAGCTTATACAGAAAAAATTGATAAGAAAATACCTCCTATGCTCTCACTTGCTCAAATAGTAGCTTCATTAGCTTATTTTATTGCCATTTGTTTTATTTTTGAAGGTATGACGCGTCAAACTTTGTATGATAGAATTGCAAAAACGATTTGTGTGAAAAATGAAATAGCATAAAAATTAGAAAATAAAATTTATTTCTTTTCTATATATTTTCCATTCTGAAACTGATACGTTGTATACTCATCTAAATCTATTATTTTTTTATTATCATAATCCCAAGTAGTACCTGTAGTATGAGTTTTGATATCGAAGTAAACAGGATCTTCTCCTTGTAAAAAATGTATTTCTGTATTATTTTCATAGCAAGGAGGAAGTTCTTCCATTTCACCATCAAAATTACAATCTCCATTATTATCATGATACACAATAGAAGAAAAAATATTAGGGTATTTTTTTTCAATAGCATAATAAGAATTAAATTCAATGGATTCTCCCATGTGCATATCTGCATTAAGAGCAACAAGAGCATATTTATTAAGACCAATATTATCAATTTCAAAACCTTGAGCCATAAATTCCTGTAGCTGTAAAATATTCATAGTTAGATAAAAGCCATCCTTTTTCAGATTCTTGTATCATTCCTGCAAATAAAATAGGCGTACAAACATGGCATTCGTTGTTTTTATGATTGATAGAAGTTACAATAATATATTCTCCTTTATCTATAGGTTCAAAAAATTCTATCTGTCCAAAAAGAGTATCTTCTTCAGCCCAGAATTCTATTTTTCTTAATATAGTATCATGAAATATTTCAGAAGGAACTATAGATATTTTTTTATGTTCATCATAATGAGAAAATATTTTTTTTGCTAATTCTATTTTTGTTGTATCGCGAATTATTCCTTCAATATTATAATTTGATTTAGTATCGTTTTCTTTAATATCTGAAGAAGGAATATTGG
>JAHDII010000121.1 GCA_020630895.1 Saprospiraceae bacterium | reverse complement strand
ACTTCAAACCCAGCAATTTGAGAATAATCTTCATTTCTCGCAGTTAAAAAGACCACTATAATATCTTTATTCTCAGAATTTTCTCTAATTAATCGACATAATTCCACTCCATCCATTTTGGGCATCATAATATCTAATATAACTAAATCAGGGCGTATTTGTTGAACTTGCTCTAAACCGTCTGCTCCATTAGAAGCGGTAAATACATCATATCCTTCTTTTTTAAGATTATAAGATAAGAACTCTAATATATCTGGTTCATCATCAACTAAAAGGATAGATTTTTTTTGATTCTCCATAAAAGGCTATTAACAAATTTGAATTTTATGAATGAATTGTTTAAAATGATTGAACAATAAACACTTTCATAATGCAATTTTAAGAAAAAAAGAACGGTTATTCAACTTTTTGAACAACTCCGTAGCGTCTTTTATCTCCTGAAGCTTTTATTTCATCATTGATATTTGTAATTGTGTGTACTCCGCCAAAATACATAGACTTTTTTTCCCAAACGGAGGGAGTAATATTTCCAAAATCAATATCTGTTTCTCCTTCGGGTTCTATATTTAATATTGACTCTACTAAGTGCATTCTAGGAGCATGAACAGCATCTTCTACATCTAGTTGATAATCCAACAAATAGTGTAATACTTGGAGGATCGCTCCAGGAATTCTTCCTGCTCCTCCTGTTCCTATAATAATTTCTGCTTCATCTTTTGGATTCACAACAATTGTAGGTGACATCAAAGAATATAACCGTGTATTTTCTTTCCAAGAAAAGAACCCTTCTGGTAACAAGGCCGCTTCCCCTAGCATATTATTCATAAAACAATCTACTCCAGGAATCATATATCCAGAGCCTTCTCCATTAGAAATGGTAATAGATATAGCATTTCCTTGAGCATCATAAATACCAAAATGAGTTGTGCTTCCCCACTTTTTAGAAAACAATATATTTTCGTACATCTCCATTTCTTTCATCAAGTTTTCAGGCTTACGTGTTGTATATTCCATTGTTTTCAAAACGGGTAATAATCGTTCTAAATGCTTTTTTGATAAATGATGGGGAACATTTAAAGTTGATTTATTTAATTCTCCTAAGCCTAAAGCAATAACGGCTCCTCCTAAACTTGGAAAATTAGTAGTATATACTTTTTTCCCTTTGTATTGAATTTGAATAGGTTTTCGTCTTATAGTTTTATAATTTTCAAAATCTAATAATTGGATATGTCCTTGGTTACTTTGACTGTCTCGAGCTATTTTTTGAGCAATTTCTCCTTCATAAAATTCTCTTTCACCTTCGCGAGTTAACATTTCTAAAAAAGAAGCTAAATCAGGCATAACAAGCGGATCTCCTACTTCTAAGGTTTTACCATTAGGAACAAAAACATCTAAAGCTCTTTGATTTTGAGCGATCATATTTTCTAATAAGTGGATATCTAATTTTTGAAATTCATCTAAAGGAATGCCTTCTTTTGCTTTTTCAATGGCAGGTTGAGCTAGTACATCAAAAGGCATTGATGCATAATGTTTATACAATTTAAAAATACCTGAAATCATTCCAGGTACTGCATGAGAACCGTGTCCGATATAAAAATCTTCTTTTGTTCCTCCAAAATCAATTGTAAAAGGAAAAAAGTTGCAATTTTCAGGAGATAATTTTTGATAAGGGGTTTGGCAAAAGAAATCTAATATTTCAGAATTTCCTTGAGCAGTAAAAATATTAGCAAAACCTCCTCCTCCAGGAGAACTCATACATGGCTCAGCATTAAATGAAACTAATAATGCAGCAATAGCAGCATCAAAAGCATTTCCTCCATTTCTTAATATCGTTGCAGCTACTTCAGCAGTAACTTCATGTCCAGCAGCAACAATTCCCTTAAACATTCCCATAATCTAACATTCAATTATAAAATAAACAATCATGTCTAATACTTTTCTCCTTAGATAATAATGCCTAATAAAGTCTAGTTTTCTTTTATACTTTTAGGATATTTGCAAAAAAATTATTTTCTTAGTCATTTCGTTTCCATTTTAAAAGATTTTTAGCCTAAATAAAATGAATAAAACTTTTTTTCGTTTTATATAAGATTCGATATAATCCAAGTATATATGCCAATCAAAATTGCTTTTTTTTGTTTTTTTATTTGCTTTTTGAGTTCAACAAGAGCCCAAGATAGTATTTTATTGCCTGTTAAAGAAAAAGGGAAATGGGGTATTATCAATCAAGAAGGTAAAAAGATTGTTCCTCCTCTTTATGATGCTATTAGTAGTTTTAAGCATTTTGGCTATGCTGTTGTACAAAAAGAAGATAAAACAGGTTTAGTTAACCACAAGGGAGATTTTATTTTAGCACTTGAATATAATGATGTTAGAGTATATTCTAAAAATATTTTTGGGATCGCAAAAGATGATAATTGGCATCTTATAGATCGTCAAAAAAGAATTATTTTAACAGATTATGATCGGATTGAAATAATTGATAATAATTATATTAAATATTGGAGAGATGAGTTTTGTGGGATAATTCATATCAATGGAAAAGAAATTATTCCTCCTTCGTATAAAAAAATAAAATGGCTTAAAAAAGATCGCTATTTTCAAGTGCGAAAAAGTGGAAAAATAGGATTGTTTTCTCTTTCAGGAAAGTTAATTGCTCCTGTTAAATATAAAGAAATTCAAATATTATTTCCTTCATTTATTTTAGTAAAATCAAAATATAAATGGGGTGCAATAGATAATGAAGGGACTCATTTATTACCAGAGCATTATTCTCATTATAAAATAGCCAATAAAAATTTTATTTTAATTTATAAACAAGATAATTGTTATTTATTTTCTATACAAGAAAAGACTTTTATTAGCCATGCAGCCTATGAAAACTTTATTCCTCTAAATAAGAATTGGATTGTTTTTCAAAAATATAAAAAAGTAGGGCTCATGAACTCTTTAGGAATTATGATTATTCCTAATTCTTTTCAAGAAATTAGAGTGTTTCATAAAGAACTATTTAGAGTAAAATTAGATGAAAAATGGGGCATTGTATCTGAAAAAAATGAATTGATATCTCCTATTATTTTTGATTATATTTCTCCTTATGAAAATTATCATGCCATTGTCAAAAAAGATAATTTATACGGTATTCTTAACCAAGAAGGAAAATTAGTTGCCAATACTATTTATGATCGATTAGAAATTGATAAAAACAAAATAAAAGCACATAAAGGAGATAAAGTCACTTTTTTTTCAGTGAGTAGAAATGGAATTGTTCAAGGAAATGAATATGAAGATTTTTCTACTATTAATATTTCTCCTTCTAAAGATAAAAATAAAGAACATCATCTTCATTTAGAAAATTATCAATTAAATGATTTTGAATGGTATTATTCTCCTCAAAAAGGAAAATGGGGTTTACGAGATATTAACACAGGAGAAAATAGAATCCCTCCTGTTTTTGATTTTGTAGAAATTCATAGAAAGTATGGTTTTACTGTTGCTGGAAATAGAAAAACGATTAAACAATTATTTGGTGATTTTCCTGTTCGGTTTGAATATCATTTTTGCTTGGTCAATAATTATACAGGATTACAAATTACCAAATTAAATATTAGAGAAATTAGATTTTCTGATTTTGAAAAAGGACTTTCTACTGCAAGAGTTATTTTTGATGATGATAGACATGGATTAATCAGCAGAGGTAGTAATATATTAAAGGAAACTGCTTATAAAGGGGGATTTGAAAATGATACTATGAGTCAAAAAGTTATTATTAATGATAATAATAAAGCTCAATTGGTGAATACTGTAGGAGTTATTTCAAAAGGTTTTGCTTATATTGGAGAATTTGAAGAAGGTATTGCTCCAATTGCTCTTTATGGAAAATTAGGAGTTGTAAAATCGTCCGAAGATTTTGCTATTTGTCCTATAGATGAATATTTAATTGGTTCTTATGGTCGATATATTATTGGTGAATTTGGATATATTCCTAAAAGAATACCTTACCTCACGTGCAAAGATTGTGCTTGGGGGTATATTGATACTTTAGGTCGCTTAAAAGTAGCTCCTGATTATGAAGCAGCTAAACCTTTTAAAAATAAAACGGGGATTGTGAAAAAGAATGGTTTATGGGGTGTTGTGAATCAATCTGGAGATGAGATTGTAAATTTTTCTTATCATAAAATAAGTCGATTTCAAGATGAAGAAAGTGGATTATTACATTTAGAAAAAAAATGTGATAAATATGGTTTAATTGATTCTTTAGGTTCTTCTATCTGTAATTCTGAATATGATATTATTAGGCCTATTTCTGAAAATTTAATTGCAGTTAAATTAAATAATAAATGGGGTTTTATTTCTCCTAGAGGAAATATTGTAATTCCTATAAATTATGTAAAAGTTGAAGATTTTAGTGAAGGAAAAGCCGCCGTTTTTGATGGATTAAAATGGGGTTTTATTAATCGAGCTGGACAAATAATTATAGAACATCAATTTTCAAGAGTAGGTTCTTTTAAGTGTGATTTAGCTTGGGCAAAAACGGATAAGGGATTAGGTTATATTAATACTTCTGGAAATTTTATTATTCCTCCTATTTATAAAAAAGTATTTGATTTTGAAAATGGTATTGCTAGAGTTATTGAAAAAGAAAAAATTAAATTAATCGATACACAAGGAAATACAATTGGTCATCATCATTTTGATGATTTGTCTTCTTTTGATAAATATGGATTAGCTGTAGCAAGAGAGAATAAAAAAAATAATATTTATTATTATTTAGTCAATAAAAAAGGAGAAAGGGTTTCTAGCCATTCTTTTAGAAAAATATTTCCTTTTCATGAAGGGCTTGCAGCTGTAAAGAAGAAACAAAAATATGGTTTTATTAGCGCTCAAGGAGAAATTATTGTTCCTATTATTTATGATAAAGTTTCTATTTTTTCTGAAGGACGAGCTTGGGTGAAAATTGACGGCAAATGTGGTTATATTAATAAAATGGGGAAAGTAATTGTAGATTTTGAATTTAATAAATGTAGTGATTTTGAAGATGGTAAAGCTGTTGTTTATGTAAATGCAAGGAAAGGAGGTTTAGTAGATAAAGAGGGAGATTATGTGATTCAACCTCAAATAAAAAATTTAATAAAATATAGCGAAGGAAAAGGATTGGCTAAAAATTATCAAAAAAAGTATTATTTTATTAGGGAATCGGGAGAAATGTATGAAGGATATTTTGATGAAGCTACTGAATTTGAAAATGGAGCTGCTTTTGTTAAATTAAATCATAAATGGGGCGTTATTAATACTAAAGGAGCGATTATTATTACCCCTAAATATGAAAAGATAGAACGAATGAATTCTTCTATTTCCATTGTTAAAGTATCTAAACTTCATGGTATTTGTAATGCTCAAGGGCAATCATTGATCGCTTCAGAATATGAATATGTTTCATATCTAAAAGGGGGAATTATTAAAATTGAGCAGGGAGCAAAAGTTGGATATATGGACAGTCAAGGAAAATGGATTTGGAAAATGAAAAAATAAATTCATACATTGTGATATGTTTTTTAAAGATAAAACCATTTGGATAACAGGAGCTTCTTCTGGAATAGGAAAAGCTTTAGCTATTGCTTTAAGTCAACAAGGAGCTAAACTCATTTTATCTTCTAGAAATCAAGGGAAATTAGAAGAGGTAAGAGATGAATGTTTATCCTATTTAAGCACAGAGGTATATGTTCAAGTATTAGATTTAGAACAATACCATTTAATTCCTAAAATAGTAGAAAGTATTTTGCAGCGTTTTCTAAAAATTGATATTTTAATTAATAATGGAGGAATTTCTCAAAGAGACGTAGCAAAAAATACATCACTTGCTGTTGATAAAAGAATAATGGATATTAACTTTATGGGAACAATTGCTTTATCTAAAAGTTTATTACCTAGCATGTTAAAATTTCAATTAGGACATATTGTTGTTATTAGTAGTTTAGTAGGAAAATTTGGTACGCCTCTTCGTTCTACTTATTCTGCTTCTAAACATGCTCTTCATGGTTTTTTTGACTCCTTACGAGCAGAAATGGATCAAGAAGATAAAGATATTTATATTTCATTAATTTGTCCTGGATATATCAATACAAGAATTACATATAATGCTTTATTGGGTAATGGAGCTCCTCAAGATAGTTTAGATGAAGCACAAGCGAATGGAATGTCTCCTGAAGTTTTTGCAAAAAAAACCTTGTGGGCTATTCGTAAAAAAAAGAAAGAAGTGTATATTGGGAAAAGAGAAATTTTTGGAGTTTATATCAAGAGATTTTTCCCAAATTTATTCTCTAAGCTAATTTCTAAAGTAAAAGTTACATGAGGAGGGCTTTTTATTTAGTAGATTTTCATAAAAAATAGTATAATTGCGTCATATATTATTACAAGTGATGTATTATACTGAATAAATATCAAACAGATGAAAGTTGTTATCAATTTAATTTTACTCGTAATCATTTTGTTTTTAGGCTTTACTTTAGCTCAAAACATCATGGGGCCTATTCGGTTTCAAGCTGAATATGACAAGAGAAAAAAAGCCGTTGTAGATAGGCTTATTGAAAATAGAGAAGCTCAAAACGCCTTTTATTCTATTACCAAAAAATATGCTCCTGACTATGATACATTAAAACATGTTATCTTAAATGATAGCTTTACTATTATTTCTAATATAGGAGATCCTGATAGTCCAGATCCTGATAAAAAAGTAATAAGAAAAATTACAAAAGTTTCTGCTAAAGACTCTATTGTAGGAGCTTTAGGAATCAATCTAGATTCTCTTCCTTTTGTTCCCTATAGTAAAGGAGCCAAATTTGTAGTTTTTGCTGACACTTTAAGCTATCAAAAAAAGATAGTTAATGTCGTTGAAGTAAAAACAACTTTATTAGATTTTATGGAAGAATTTAATACAGATAAATATAAAAGTTTTGATTCTAGGTTTGATCCAGAAGATGAGGCAAAGAATCAATTAAAATTTGGTGATCGAACAAAGCCAACGACCTCTGGTAATTGGGAAAAGTAATACAAAATATATCTAGTGGTTTGTTTACAAAATCACTTTCATACGAATACCGTTTATCTCTTAAATTAGGGATAAACGGTATCTCATATTTAATTGTAGATGGCTTAGGTAAAGCTCTTATTTATAAAAAATATGAGATGGCTGAAAAGGAAGATATTTTAAAAGCAGTAAAATCTTTTTTTACAGGAGATGATAAATTACTTCACAATTATAAGATTATTAAAATAGCTGTAGATAGTCAATCGTTTACTCTTGTTCCTCAACGATTATTCAAAGAAGAAGATAGTCATTTATATCTTCAAAAAACGTCTCCACAAAATCAAGAATTATCTTATTATTCAAATGATGCTATACTTTCTAATGAAGCTCATTTAGTTTATGCTTCGAATGAAGAGTTCATTCATTTATTAAAAAATTATTTTCCTAGTGGAAAAATATACCATACTACAACAGCTTTAATTTATGGATGGCAAAAACAAGCCCAAGAAAAAGAAGGCAAAAAGATATATATCCATATAGAAGCTCATTATTTTACGATTGCATTATTTGAAGAAACTCATTTAATCTTTATCAATAGATTTTATTTTCAAACATCTGGAGATTTTATTTATTTTACCTTAATGATTCTAGATCGTTTTGAATTACAAGCAGAAACTATTCCTGTTATTATTTCAGGGAGTATAGAAAAAAAATCAGAAATTTATAAAAAATTATATCGATATATTAGGAATGTTAGTTTTATTCCTAATTTAGGATATTATGATTTTCCAAATTCTTTTGCTGCTCTTCAACATTATTATAATTTTGATTTATATAGTTTGAAGTTATGCGAATAATTGGAGGAAAATTCAAAGGGAAAAAATTTTCTCCCCCTGCCAAAAAATGGCCCACCCGTCCTACCACAGATTTTACTCGTGAAGCATTAATGAATATTTTAAATAATGATTATTATTTAGATGACAGTAAAATATTAGATCTATTTAGTGGAACAGGAGCTATTAGTTTTGAATTTATTTCTAGAGGTTGTACAAATGTTACTTGTATAGAACATTTTAATCCTTGTATTCGATTTATAAAAAAAATTACTCAAGAATTAAATATAGAAGATAATATTCATATTATTCAAGGAGATGTTTTTTCGTTTTTAAAATCATCTTCTGAAAAATTCAATATTATTTTTGCTGATCCTCCTTATGATTTGCCCACTATTGATCTCATTCCAGATTTAGTTTTTGAACATGAATTATTAGACCCAGAAGGAACATTAATTATTGAGCATGGAATGAATCATACTTTTTCTTTGCACCCTCATTTTATCAAAGAAAAAAAATATGGACAAACAGTTCTTTCTTTTTTTGAAAATATAAATGAATAAAATAACTCTAGTTTTCAAAAATTGTATAAAATATGCTCATGAATGTATTCAAATTTTTTTTTAAAATCATAGCTTTTCTTTTTGCTGTTTTTTTAATTTTTGTGATTTATTCTGCGAATACAGGACAAACAGATTTTTTCTTTTTTTCATGGTTACGAGGAATGCCCTATGGAGATAAATTAGGACATTTTATTTTATTAGGTACCATGACATTACTTATCAATTTGGCTTTAAGAAATAAAAGAAAAAATATATTTAATATTTCCTT
>JAHDII010000120.1 GCA_020630895.1 Saprospiraceae bacterium | reverse complement strand
TGTTATCCAACTTATGGTGGAAGTGGTGTTTTAGCAACAGAATTAGGCAAAGGATTAGCTCGAAAAGGACATGATATCCATTTCATTACCTATCAACAACCTGTAAGATTGAATTCTTTTCAAAATAATGTTTACTATCATGAAGTCAGTAATGCTGATTATCCTTTATTTCAATATCCTCCTTATGATACAGCATTAACAAGTAAATTAGTTGATGTTATAAAATATGAAAAACTAGATTTGCTCCATGTGCATTATGCAATTCCTCATGCTACTGTAGCATATATGGCAAAAAAAATATTATTGAATGATGGTCTTTATATTCCTACTGTAACAACATTACATGGTACTGATATTACTTTAGTAGGAATAAATCCTGCATTTAAACCTGTAGTAGAATT
The DNA here is from genome assembly GCA_020630895.1 of Saprospiraceae bacterium. Classification (GTDB taxonomy): domain Bacteria; phylum Bacteroidota; class Bacteroidia; order Chitinophagales; family Saprospiraceae; genus JAHDCE01. Next base: position 8,398 of record JAHDII010000120.1, on the reverse strand, counting down.
TGCTATTAATAAATCTGATGGCGTAACAGCGGTTTCTAATAGTTTAAAAAAACAAACCCATAATGATTTTAATATTAATAAAGATATAAGAGTTATTTATAATTTTATTGATTTAGAACGGTTTAGAAAAGCAAATAAAGATCATTTTAAAAAAGCAATTGCTCCTAATGGAGAAAAAATATTAATTCATACTTCTAATTTTAGAAAAGTAAAAAAAGTCGAAAATGTTGTTTTAATATTTAAAGAAATTTATGAAAAGATAAAATGTAAATTACTATTGGTAGGTGATGGTCCTGAAAGATCTAATATTGAAAGACTATGTAGAGAAATTGGATTGTGCCATGAAATTAGATTTTTAGGAAAACAAGAAGCTGTTGAAGAGTTATTAGCTATTTCAGATTTATTCATTATGCCCTCTGCTAGTGAAAGTTTTGGTTTAGCAGCCTTAGAAGCTATGGCTTGTGAAGTTCCTGTGATTTCTTCAAATGTAGGAGGTTTACCAGAGGTAAATATTCATGGGAAAACAGGTTTTTTAAGCGAATTAGATGATATTAATGATATGGCAAAAAATGCGATTTATATTTTATCTAATGAAGCCATTCATCAAGAATTTAAAGCTAATGCACTACAACAAGCAGAACAATTTGATATAGAAAATATTCTCCCTCTTTATGAAGAATATTATGAAGAAATTTTAAAAAATAGTGTATATGATTATAAACCTCTATAATCATGCTTCAAACAGTTGTACATTATTTTTTGCATTTTATTTTTATCGGAGCCATTGCTTTTTTGTTAGATAAATCTAATTGGAAAAAAGTATGGCTTATTTTATTAAGTACAATGGTTGTTGATTTGGATCATTTATTCTCTCAACCTATTTTTGATGCTCAACGATGTAGTATTGGTTTTCATTTTTTACATTCAGAAATAGCTATTATCATTTATTCCCTTTTCTTTTTTTTCAGTAAAAACAAAACAGTTACAATCATTAGTTTAGGCTTGTTATTTCATATGTTAGTAGATTTGTTAGATTGTTTTTGGACTTTTTCTTATTGTAATTCCTGTTTTCAAAATTCTATCTTTTATTAACCTTTATTAGTTACAAAATAAAAAAGGTTATATCCATTTGATATAACCTTAAAGTTTTTTTGTTTTTGCCCCTTATAAATCTAAGAGGGTTTTAATCTTTTTGTTAACTTAAAGATACAACTATTAATAGTTGTAGTCAAGTTTTTATTTAAAAATCAAGAACTAAGAATATCTTTTTGTGACATTTTTAATTTTCATATTTATATAAATATCATTTATAACAAAATGATTTTATTTCAACTATTTTAAACATATCTACGAAAGTATTTTGTTTTGTGATTAAAACTATTTTTGCCTATGAGCCAATAAAATGGAAAAATCTTGAATTTCTTTTATTTTTTCATCTGAAAAATCTAATTGTTGCAAACATTTAAACCCTTCTGTAATATATTTTTCTTTTTCTTTTTCAGCAACTTTTTTAATTCTCAATTGATTAAATAGTGACGTTACTGTTTTAATTTTTTCATCTTCTGGTAAAGTGCAATTTTCAGAATAAAAATATAATATCTCTTTTTTAATAGTGGCATTCGCAAGTTCTAAAGCTTTGAGATATAAAAATGTTTTTTTGTTTTGAGCAATATCTCCTCCTACTTTTTTACCAAATTTTGCAGGATCTCCATAAGTATCTAAAATATCATCTTGAATTTGAAAAGCAATACCAATATTATAACCAAAATCACGAATCAATTGAGTTTGAGAAATACTAGCACCACTACAAGTTACAGCCATTGCCATACCTTCTCCTAGTAATGCTGCTGTTTTAAAACGTATCATTTTAATATATTCTTCTAAAGAAACATCATCTCTAGTTTCAAAATCCATATCCATTTGTTGCCCTTCACAAACAGCAACAGCTCCAACTAAAAAATGATCTGTAACTCTTGACCTCAAAGAATGATTGGTTATTTTTTGAAGATGTTTCAATGATTCTATCATCATTAAATCACCTGATAATATTGCTGTATTGGTATCCCATTTTTCATGCACTGTAGTTCTACCTCTTCTCAAAGGAGCCTCATCCATAATATCATCATGAAGCAATGTAAAATTATGAAAAAGTTCTACACAAAAACAAGGAACTAAAGTATCATTAATATGATCTTTAAAAAGCTGAGCAGCTAATAACATGAATAAGGGACGCATTCTTTTTCCTTCTCCTTCAGCAATATAATGTATAGGACTATATAAATTTTTAGGACTTTTATTTTTATATTGTTCAATTTCTTTGTTCCAATACTCCATAAAAGAATGGAATAAAGCTTCTTTTTGGTTTATCATTCGTTAAAATATTTCAAAAATTGTAAAAGAATATTGCTGCAAAGGTAGTTTAACCTATTTTTGTAACAAATGTTCTTCTAAATATTTTATGATATAAAAATATTAATGTTAATAATTCAAAATATTTTAGTTAGTGATGATATAATAAAAAAACAATTTCTTTGCAATTTAGATGCTTGCAAAGGAGCCTGTTGTGTAGAAGGAGATTCTGGTGCTCCCTTAGAAGAGGAAGAAATCAAAATTCTTGAAAAAATATATCATTTAGTACAACCATATATTACTGATGAAGGACGTGCAGCTATCGAAAAACATGGTGTGTCTGTTTATTATAATGAAGCAGAAGAATATGGCACTCCTCTAATTAATAATGGTCCTTGTGCTTTTATTAATTATGATGATAATGGAGTGGCTCTTTGTGGAATAGAACAAGCCTATAATGATAAAATTATTGATTTTAAAAAACCAATATCTTGTCATTTATATCCTATTCGAATAGAATTAAATGATGAGGCTAATTTTGAAGCAATAAATTATGATAAATGGGATATTTGTAAAGCAGCTTGTTCTTTAGGAAAAAAGAAAGAATTACCTGTGTACCAATTTTTACAAGAAGCCATTATTAGGAAATATGGTGAAGATTTTTACAAAGAATTAGAAGCTGCTGCCCATTTTTTAGAAGAAAAAGAAAAACTATAATATTTTCGTGCAAAATTTATACGATTTAAGTTATGGAAAAACCAATAGATATAGAATTAATTAACCAGCAAATTTATGCTGAAAGTGAATTTGTAGATCAATTAAAAGCTGAAGCAGGAAAGGTCATTATTGGACAACATCACATGATTGAACGCTTATTGCTAGGATTATTAGCTAAAGGACATGTTCTTTTAGAAGGATTACCAGGACTAGCAAAAACTTTAGCTATTAAAACATTATCAAAATGTATTAATGCAGAATTTAGTAGAATACAATTTACACCTGATCTTCTTCCTGCTGATATTGTAGGTACACTAATTTATAATCCTAATAAAAGTGAATTTACAGTTAGAAAAGGACCTATTTTCGCTAATTTTATTCTAGCAGATGAAATTAATAGAGCTCCTGCAAAAGTACAAAGTGCTTTATTAGAAGCGATGCAAGAAAGACAAGTTACTATTGGTAATGATACTTTTCATTTAGAAGAACCTTTTTTAGTTTTGGCTACACAAAATCCAATAGAACAAGAAGGAACATATCCTTTGCCTGAAGCACAAACGGATCGTTTTATGTTAAAAGTATTAATTACTTATCCTAAAAAAGAAGAAGAACGACAAATTATTCGTTTAATTATGGCAGGTGAAAAGTTACCTGAAGTAAAACCAGTTGTTAGTCCTCAACAAATACTAAAAGCTAGAAATTTAGTTCGTAGTATTTATATGGATGAAAAAATAGAAACTTATATCACAGATATTGTTTTTGCTACCCGTTTTCCAGCTCAATATGGTATGGATAAATTAGAACATCTTATCAGTTTTGGAGGTTCGCCAAGAGCAAGTATTAATTTAGCAATGGCATCAAAAGCTTATGCATTTCTTCAAAGGAGAGGATATGTTATACCAGAAGATGTAAGAGAAATTTGTCATGATGTATTAAGACATCGTATAGGTTTAACATATGAAGCAGAAGCAGAAAATATTACACAAGAAGATATTATTAATAAAATATTAGACACTGTAGAAGTACCATAAAAACACTCATAAACTATATTATAAAATAGTTGATTGAGGAAATGTTGAAAGAAAAAAATATGAATCACCTTTTAATGAAGGTCAACCTAAAATTTAATGTTTTTTCCCAAGCCCAAAGGTTGATTCTTATAACGAAGAAAAACGTTTTTATAGCAATAGCTTTTATTTTTGCCTTTGTTATCATTCCTAATGATAATGTATTACTAGCTCAAAATACACCTACAGAAAAACAAGTAGCTGAGCTCTTTAAAAATCCTAAAAAAATAATGTGGTACAAACATTATAAAGGAAGGGTTGATGATATTAATGATGTAGGATTAATTATTGCTTATGATGGAAAACATTGTAAAGGCTTTATTACATATCTTCGAAGTAGAGAACGATTTAAGCTAGAAGGAAGTTTAAAAGATGGGCAACTAAAATTAAGAGAAACAGATGCTGAAGAATCTGTTACAGGGCATTTCGAAGGAAAAATATCACAAGATTTTTTGAAAATAAATGCCCATTGGTTCAATAGAGAAAAAACAAAAGCAGGGGTATTAGAATTAACCTATTCCGAAAAAGAAATTGTTTTTCCAAGTCATTGTGGAGATAATAAATGGATTAGAACCTATACAGGACTTGTTATGGGAAATCCTTTTGAATTCATTATTCAAAGAAATAATTTTTACGATTTACAGGGAGTAGCTTTCGCAAAGAAAAAAAATATATCCTATACTTTGAAGGGAGCAATGACTTCTAAATCTAAATTTAAACTCGTTTTAATAGATGATCTGAATAAAAAAATAGCAGCAATTGAAGGAGAATTTAATTTTCCTAAAAAGAAAATTACAGGTTATTATATAAAAGGAGATGGAGAAAAAGCTAGAATAAGTTTTAATACTATTCAAGTACTTATGGTAGGATGTATAGAATACCAAGATTATATGACAACCTACGATGTGATTTATCCTAAAAGTACAATACAAAATTTTAATCATTATATTGATACCATTGTAGGGAATTGGAAAAAATCATGTATGGTTCATGTCAATAATTTGAAAAAAGAAAATCCTTTTCCTGGACCAGATGATAGAGCAATTGCTAATGCTTCAGGATGGTATCATTTAGATTTTTTATCTCATTCTTTGGCGAGTGGCTTTTTTACATTTAATAAAAGTTGGGAAGAACATTATACAGATCTTTCTTTTACTTTTGATTTAACAACAGGACAAAAAATAAATCTAGAAGATATCTTTAAAAAAAATATAGATTACCATCATATTTTAAGAGAAAAAGCATTACAAAAAATACAGTTTAAAAAAATATTTGGTAATGCTAATTTTAGAAAATGGATTATTGAAGAAGATTTTAAACATTTTACAATTCGCCCTAATGGAATAAGATATAGTACTAATTTTCATCCTATTTATGGAAGACAATCTGTAACCATTCTTTTTGAAGATATTGAAGAATATTTACATCCTAATAGTCCTATACTATATTTGTATAATCCTGAAGCTGTAAAAAAGAAAAATAAAAAGAAAATTCAACGATGATTGCATAATTATACTTAGTTTTTTTAATTTCATATATGGAAACATCAGAATTACTTCGTAAAGTTCGTAAAATAGAAATCAAAACAAAAGGATTAAGTAAACACCTTTTTTCTGGTGAATATCATAGTACTTTTAAAGGTAGAGGAATGTCTTTTAGTGAAGTACGAAATTATTTCCCTGGCGATGATGTTAGAAATATTGATTGGAATGTTACTGCTAGAACAAACGAACCCTATATTAAAATTTTTGAAGAAGAACGGGAGTTAACCGTTATGCTATTAATAGATGTAAGTCGTTCATCTCTCTTTGGTACTACCCAACAAATGAAAAATGAATTTGTAACTGAAGTCAGTGCTGTTTTAGCCTTTTCAGCTATTCAAAATAATGATAAAGTAGGTGTAATTTTCTTTTCAGATCAAGTAGAAAAATTTATTCCTCCTAAAAAAGGAAAACAACATATTTTAAGAATCATTAGAGAATTAATTGATTTTGAACCTCAAGGAAAAGGAACAGATTTAGGAGTTGCATTACAATATTTTAATAATATTATTAAAAAACGAAGCATCACTTTTATCTTATCAGATTTTCTTACTGAAGGATTTGAAAATCCTCTTAAAATTGCAGCTAAAAGACATGATATTATTGGTCTAAGAATTTACGATCCTAAAGATGAACAAATTCCTAATGTAGGACTCATCCACATGCTTGATGCCGAAACAGGTAAAAAATTATGGATTGATACTTCTAATAAGAAAATAAGAGAACAATATAAAAATCATAATGAAAATTTAATCTCTAATTTTAAAACAACATTTTCTAAAGCAGGAAAAGATGTTGTTTCTATTTGCACAGATGATTCTTATGAAAAAGCATTACTTGGTTTTTTTAAAGGAAGAAGATAAACATTAGACATTATTTCAACAAGTTTTTATATTATTTTACTTCTTTGATAAAGGATTAATAACTTTTCATTACTTTAGTTTTTTAAAGCATTATTTTATACTCTAATATTTGTATTATGGAGAAAAAGAAGTTGTTAGAAATTATAGATTTAGAAACACATTTTACTACAGAAGAAGGTACTGTAAAAGCTGTTGATAAAGTAAGTTTTACAATTTATAGAGGACAAACAGTGGGTATTGTGGGGGAATCTGGTTCTGGAAAATCTGTTACCTCTTTATCTGCAATGAGATTGATTCCCAATCCTCCTGGAAAAATTGTAGGAGGGCAAATTTTGTACTACCCTACAACAGGAGAACCTATTGATTTAGTCCAATTATCTGAATCAGAAATGCAAAAGATTAGAGGAAATGAAATATCTATGATATTTCAAGAACCAATGACCTCTTTAAATCCTGTATTTACTTGTGGTTCTCAAGTAACAGAAGCAATAATGTTACATCAAAATGTATCTAAATTAGAAGCTAAAAAAATTACAATAGAGCTTTTTGAAAAAGTACAACTTCCTACCCCAGAACGTATTTTCAAGGCTTATCCTCATCAATTATCTGGTGGACAAAAACAAAGAGTAATGATTGCTATGGCAATGTCTTGTAATCCAGATATTTTAATTGCAGATGAACCTACAACAGCTCTAGATGTAACGGTACAAAAAACAATATTAGAGTTAATGAATGATTTAAAAGCAGAAATCAATGCTTCTATTATTTTTATTACTCACGACTTAGGTGTTATTGCTGAAATTGCGGATCATGTTATTGTAATGTATAAAGGTCGTATTGTAGAACAAGGTTCAGCTCTAGATATATTTAAAAATCCTAAACACCCCTACACAAAAGGTTTATTAGCTTGTCGCCCTCCTTTAGAATATAGAATGAGTCGTTTGCCTATTGTTTCTGATTTTATGGATGTTGAATTTAATGAGGAAGGAGAACGAATTATTACAGAAAAAAAAGCATCATTACAAGAAGTAATTGATTCGGTTAAAGTAAAACCAAGCGAAACTATCAAAAGAATGGAGGCTTTAAAAGAAAAAGAACCTATTCTAACAGTTAATAATTTGGAAACATGGTTTCCTTCAGAAAAAAACTTTTTTGGGAAAACACTCAATTGGGTAAAAGCTGTAAATGATGTAAGTTTCAATGTCTATCCTGGAGAAACTTTAGGACTTGTAGGAGAATCAGGCTGTGGAAAAACAACATTAGGTCGCTCTTTGCTTCGTTTAGCTCCAATTAAAGGAGGTGAAATTATTTTTGAAGGTAAAAGAATCCTTGATTTAGGTGAACAAGAAATGAAAGAGTTGCGTAGAGATATGCAAATTATTTTTCAAGATCCTTATTCATCATTAAACCCTAGAATGACCATAGGAAATGCTATTATGGAACCCATGAAAATCCATAAAATATTAGATAATGATGAACAACGCAAAGCTAAAGTTATAGAACTTTTAGAAACTGTAAGTTTAGAAGCTAGACATTTTAATCGTTATCCTCATGAATTTTCAGGTGGGCAAAGACAGCGTATTTGCATTGCTAGAGCTTTAGCTATGAATCCTAAATTTATTATTTGTGATGAATCTGTTTCAGCTTTAGATGTATCTGTTCAAGCACAAGTTTTGAATTTATTAATGGAATTGCGAGAAAAATTCAAATTTACTTATATTTTCATATCCCATGATTTATCTGTTGTAAAATTCATGAGTGATAGAATGGTGGTAATGAATAAAGGAAAAATAGAAGAAGCAGGAATAGCCGATGAAATTTATTCTAATCCTCAAAAACCATATACACAAAAATTAATAGC
>JAHDII010000119.1 GCA_020630895.1 Saprospiraceae bacterium | reverse complement strand
GAAAAATGATGCCTCTTTTAATTTCAAATAGTACATACAATTGTTTAAAAACTGTTGTTTATACTAAGCCGTCTTTTCTTTTGATTCTATCATTGGATTTTTGCTAAAAAATTGTAGTAATTCTCCAATGGTATCTTTCAAATCTTTTCTATCTACAATAAAATCTAAAAAGCCATGTTCTAACAAAAATTCTGCTTTTTGAAAACCTTCAGGCAATTCTTTTTTAATAGTTTCCTTTACTACTCTAGGACCTGCAAAAGCAATTAAAGCATTAGGCTCAGAAAAATTAATATCTCCTAACATTGCAAAAGAAGCTGTTACACCTCCTGTTGTTGGGTCAGTCAGCATAGAAAAATAAGGCACTCCAGATTTTGCTAACAAACTCAACTTTGCTGATGTCTTTGCCATTTGCATCAATGAAAAAGCAGATTCCATCATTCTTGCTCCTCCAGATTTAGAAATCATTAAAAATGGAACTTGAGTTTCTAAAGCTCTATCTATTGCTAAAGCTATTTTTTCTCCTACTACAGATCCCATAGAACCACCAATAAAAGAAAAATCCATAGCAGCAATAATAATAGGAAGTTTATTGACTTTTCCCTCAGCTACTTGAATGGCATCATCTAAATCTGTATTTATTTTTGCTTTTTCTAGACGTTCATGATAAGGTTTTAAATCTGTAAACTCTAAAAAATCTTTAGAAATTAAATCATCAAAAAGCAAAGTATATTTATCATTATCAAAAATGACTTCAAAATATTCTCTTGAACCAACTCGTGCATGATGGTTACACTTAATACATTTATAATAATTTTCTTTTAATTCTTTTATGGTATTAGCGTGATTACAACTTTTACATTTATACCAAACACCATCAGGTACTTCTTTTTTGTACTTTGTAGCTGTTTGAATACCTTCCCTTAATCTTTTGAACCAACTCATAATGTGAATTTATGCTAAAATGAGCAAAAATAAGGATTCGAGACATATAAATCCTAAAAAAGGTTTCTAATTTATCAATTAGAAACCTTTTTTTTTATAAATCAAACATTAGACTTCATTATAAATGATATAGCCATCCAAATTTATCTTCTACTAAACCTGTACGAATATCATTAATCTCTTTTTTCAACATATTTCCGATTTTTCTATCTTCAATAGCAGGTAAAGTCATTTTAAAGTCTTTATGAGTCAAAGAAGCTACATGAGATACTACAGCAGCAGTACCTGCTCCAAAGATTTCTTTTAATTCTCCTTGTTTATAGGCTTCAATAACCTCATCGATTGTAATTTTTCTTTCTTCTACTTCAATATTTTTATCTTTTAAAATTGAAATAAAGCTTTTTCGAGTAATTCCTTTAAGAATAGCTCCATCTGTAGCAGGAGTAATCACTTTATCACCTATAACAAAGAATAAATTCATTGTACCTACTTCTTGGATATATTTGAATTCTTTAGCATCCATCCACATCACTTGATCATAACCTCTTTCGTTGGCTAATTTCATAGGCAATAATGAAGCAGCATAATTACCTGCTGCTTTTGCTTCTCCAACACCTCCTTCTATAGCTCGTACATATTTTTCTGCTGTAATCAAATGTACAGGTTTAGGATAATAAGGTCCTACAGGACAAGTAAATATAATAAAAGTAAAAGTTTCAGAAGGTTTTACACCTAAATAACCATCTGCACCAATCATAAAAGGACGAATATATAAAGAACTGCCTTCAAAAGTAGGAATCCAATTACTATCTAACTCTATCATTGCCTTAATAGCATCCATAAATAAAGATTCCGGAACTTCTGCCATACATAATCTCCTAGCAGATTCATTAAACCTTTTAGCATGTTCGTCTAACCTAAAAATTACAGGCGTACCATCATGAAGCTTATAAGCTTTCATTCCTTCAAAGATAGCCTGTCCATAATGTAATACATTAGAAGCAGGATGCATTGTTAATTCTCCAAATGGAATAATTCTAGAATTTTGCCATTGACCATCTTTAAAATCTGCAACAAACATATGATCTGAAAATGTCCTTCCAAAAGGCAAATTATTAAAATCTACTTGATGAATTTTAGAGGTAGAAATTTTTGTAATTTCAATTTCGTGTTTAGGTTTTACTTCTATATTATCCATTTGTATACTTTTTTTTGCAAAAATATATAATTTTTAGATGATTATTTGTTAATATTTAAAAATAATTACTAAAAATTTTTATTTGTTTTGTTATTTTAGGTTCAATAAAAATATTATTTCGCATAATGAATTTAACACCTACTATTTATACGTTTCAAGATATTGCAAATTTCGAACATATTATTGAAGGAAGCAACCAAAATAAAGTTTTTTTCGTCTTCCCTTCGGATGATCAAGTTCATCTTGAATTCTTGTATAAAATAATAAACGCACTAGGGTATCAAAAAGATGATTGTTTAAGATTTCCATTAGCAACCAATACAACGATACAACTTATTCCTTATTTGGAAACAAAGAATATCGAAACTCTAATTGTTTTTGGGATTCCTCCCAAACAATTATGTCTGAACTTTGAAATAACGCCTTATGAACCCATTTATTTTTCTGAAAAAACTTTTCTTTTTATTGATAATTTGCAGGATATCAGTAAAAATAAATTATTAAAGAAAAATCTTTGGCTAGCTTTAAAGGAAATTTTCAAAGTTTAATGTAACTTAGAGGTATGGATTTAATTTTTGCAACAGGTAATGAGCACAAAATAAGAGAAATTTCTAAGATGCTAAGTAACCGTTTTAATTTACTGGGTCTTAAAGATATACAATGTTTTGTTGATATACCTGAAACATCTAACACGATACAAGGTAATGCCATCTTAAAAGCTCAATATGTGTATGACAATTATGGGAAAAATTGTTTTGCTGAAGATACAGGGCTTGAAATTAAGGCATTAGATATGAGACCTGGAGTTTTTTCTGCTAGGTATGCAGGAGAAGCAAAAAGTTCAGAAGCTAATATCGCTAAAGTATTAGAAGAATTAGGTTCTTTAGAAGGACGGGAGGCCAGATTTAGAACTGTTATTGCTTATATTTTAGATGGAAACATTATGACTTTTGAAGGCATAATAGAAGGACATATCGCTCATCAAAAGATGGGAACAGATGGATTTGGATATGATCCTATTTTTATACCAGAAAATGAAACTAGAACTTTTGCACAAATGAGTGCAAAGGAAAAGAATGAAATCAGTCACAGAGCAAGAGCTTTTAAAAAATTCATGAATCATTTAAATCTCTAAAAACAACTACTAAAACAAGAATTTGAGAAAACTTTACGAACTAATTATGTTATGGCAGATTTGTCTTTAAACAAAAGTTGGGTCATTAGCAATGATCTTATTCAAGATTGTATTGCTGGTAAACGAGCAAGTCAAGAAAGACTTTATCAATTATTTGCTCCTAAGATGTTTGCAATTTGTTTGCGTTATGCAAGTAATAAAGCAAACGCCGAAGATATTTTACAAGAAGGCTTTATTAAAGTCTTTAATCATTTAGATAAATATCGAGGAGATGGCTCATTTGAAGGATGGATTAAAAGAGTTTTTGTAAATACTTCTATAGAATATTATAGAAAATCAATTGTCAATCAAAGATTTGTTGAAATTGAAAAAGTATATGATTATTCTACAAAAGAAGAAAGTGCTTTTAATAAATTAGCTAAACAAGATTTATTAAATACAATACAAAAACTCCCAACAGGTTACAGAACCGTCTTTAATATGTATGCTATTGAAGGTTATACACATAAAGAAATCAGCAATATTTTAAATATTTCGGAGGGAACTTCGAAATCTCAGCTAGCTCGAGCAAGAGCTATGTTGAAAAAAATGTTAAAAAATCAGAAATGAGTAAAGAAAAAAATAACTTAGATGATATGTTCAAAGATGCCTTTGAACATTGGGAGTCTCCACCTAAAGAAGGTTTTTTTGATGAGATCAGTTCTGAGTTACATCATTCTGAAATAGATGAATTATTTAAGAATGAATTCTCACAAAAAGAAGTTGCTCCTCCTCAAAAGGCTTGGACAGAAATACAGCAACATCTTCCTTTAAATTTATGGTTGAAGAGAAGATTAAGTCAATTGAGTATGATCGCAGGAGTTGTTATTGTAGGAATGATAGCTATTTTATATTTTAATCATGATTCTAAAACTCCACCAATAGAAGAAGAAAAATTACCTCTTCCTATTGATGTAGAAATTGCGAATGATGATATTCAAGAAGCTCCTAAGGAAGACTTTTTTGAAGCAGATGAGCCTGTTCAAAATACTTTGGCAACAGATAATTCTTTAAATCAAAAATTAAAATCTGTTGAATTAAACAAAGAGGATGAAATAGAATTAAACATAGATGAAGAAAAAATTAGAGCTATGTTAGAACCTATTCAACCTTTACCAATAGATTCTGCGGTAGCTAAAATACATCAAAAAAATCATATAGAAAAAGGAATAAACGGAGATTTCATTATTATTGATGTTCCTATGATTGATGATGAAAAATAAATAAAATTTATACCTTATATATTAGATGTTATTGCGAAAAATTGATTACAGCCAACTTGATCTTTTGAAAATTTACTTTCACGCTAAAGACGTGACAAGTCGTTATTTCCCTCAACCGTAGCTATGGCTACGCTTTCGAGAAATGCCGCGTCTATTTTCAAAATCTCTAAGTCGTCTTTCATAAAAAACTTTTCGTAATAACATCTATTAAAAAAAGCGGTTGAAATAATTTTTCAATCGCTTTTTTTATTATAATATTATCATCTTTAAAAGTTCATAAAATATAACTCATGAAAATAAAGATTATTCTATTATTTGTTATTACCATTTTGGTTTTAATATCTCTCAATAAATGTTCTCAACCTATTTATGAGGGGCATACCATTAGAGATTTAAAAAATGGTCGTTGGACAGAAGATAGTACTTATGTTTATGAATTGCCTTTTCAAAAAGGAAAAAAAGTTTATCTTATTCAAGCTTATGATTCTAAATTTTCTCATAAAAATGAATTGTCTTTAGATTTTAAAATTAAGATTGGAACTCCTATTCATGCAGCAAGAGAAGGAATTGTTATTGATATTAAAGAAGATTCTAAGGAAGGAGGATTAAAAGATGAACATCTATCACAAGGCAATCATGTATTAATTCAACATGATGATAACACTTATGCTGGATATTGGCATTTAGAATATAATGGTGCATTAGTGGAAATTGGTGATACAATTGAAAAGGGACAATTAATTGGAAGAAGTGGAAATACAGGTTATTCTGCTTTTCCTCATTTGCATTTTTGGGTATATAAAATGGAAGATGGAAATAAAATAACAATACCCACAAGATTCAATACCACTGTAGGCATTAAATATTTGAGACCTGCAAGGTTTTATAAACGACCTAAATAATTTCAATCTTCGCTTCATGATTTAAAGCGAAGATTGAAATCATAAAATTAAATTTTATAAATATTTGAAGCTTTGTCCCTTTTTAACAACTTTTAATAATTCATACATCCACTTGATTGTGTTTTCGACATCTTGCTTATGAGTCATTTCTACAGTAGTATGCATGTATTTAAGAGGTAAAGACAATAAGATAGAAGGAACACCTCCTTTAGAAAAAGCAAAAGCATCGGTATCTGTTCCTGTAGCTCTACTTGCTGCTTCTCGCTGGAAAGGAATTTCAAATTCTTCTGCAATATCTTCTGCTAAATGAATCACATTATTATGACAAGCAGGGGCATAAGTAATACTTGGACCTAAACCACACTTGACATCTCCATAAGTTTTTTTAGAAATCATTGGAGTAGTTGTATCATGTGTAACATCAGTAACAATAGCTAAATTTGGAGATAAGGTATGTGCAATCATTCCGGCTCCTCTTAAGCCTACTTCTTCTTGAACAGAATTTACAATATATAAAGTATAAGGTAATTTGATTTTATTTTCATGGATCAACCGAGCTACTTCAGCTATCATCACTCCCCCCATTCTATTATCTAAAGCTCTTCCACAAAAATATCTATCATTCAGTTCTATTATTTCATCAGGATAAGTAATTACACATCCTACATGAATTCCCATTTCAAGAACTTCTTTTTTATTTTTAGCTCCTACATCAATAAAAATATTATCTAAACTAGGAGCTAATTTTGCGTTTTCTCCTTTACGAGTATGAATAGCTGGCCAACCAAAAACACCAGTGATAATTCCATTTTTTCTTGTATGAATATTGACTCTTTTAGAAGGAGCTATCATATGATCAGAACCTCCATTTCTACAAACAGTTAATAAGCCATCATCAGAAATGTAAGACACAAACCAAGAAATTTCATCAGCATGAGCTTCTATTACTACCTTATAATCTTGTCCTGGATTAATAATACCATATACAGTTCCATAATTATCAGAATCCCATTCATCAATGTAAGGTTTAAGATAATTGAGCCATACTTTTTGTCCTGCAGATTCAAAACCAGTGGGTGATGCAGTATTCAAATATTCTTGAATAAATTTTTTAGATTTTTTATTTAAAATAGACATTTTAAAATTTTAATGATTTCAAATAGGTTTAAATTGTTCTCCCCATGTTCTAGGAGAAATACGCCATTGAGTTAACAAACTTTTTTCTTCTAAAGTTATATAATTTTCTTCTAAAGCAATATTTAGCATAACATTATAATTACTTAATGTTTCAAATTTACACTGAGCTTTATTAAAAGCATCAACAGATTCATCAAATCCATAAGTAAATAATGCTAGAACACCTACAACTTCTCCCCCAGCCTCTCGCACACCTTCTACAGCTTTTAAGCAACTTCCCCCTGTAGAAATTAAATCTTCAACTAATAATACCTTAGAATTAGGTTTTAATTCTCCTTCAATCAAATTTTGTCTTCCATGCCCTTTCCTTTTACTTCTTACATAAATAAAAGGCTTATTCAAAGCATCAGCTAATAAAGCTCCATGAGCAATTCCCGCTGTTGCCACTCCTGCAACAACATCAAAATCATCAAATTTTGAAGAAAATTGAACTAAACCTTCCTTTACTATTGTTCTCGCTTTAGGATAAGATAAAACTAAACGGTTATCACAATAAATAGGAGATAAAATTCCAGAAGCCCATTCAAAAGGATTTTGAGGATTTAACTGAATAGCTTTGATTTCTAATAGTGTTTTAGCTAATATTTTTTCCAAATTATACTACTTTTGATATTCAATTATAAATAAGATGCAAATGTACAAAATATACATTAACGATATACCATTATTTTTGAGAGGTTTTGAACATTATCATTCTGGAGATGCTAAAAATTTAACAGCTGTTTATATGAATAAACCTGTCACCCTTCTTCAGTATGTTGATACTCTTGAAAAAACTAATACTTTAGAATCTATCACTATTTTTAGTAAAGATGTTCAGCGACTCAAAAATGATTTTTTTGATCTATACAAAATTGTAGAAGCCGCAGGAGGGCTTGTTTTTAATGAAAAAGATGAATTATTAGTTATTTTTAGAAGAGGACATTGGGATTTACCTAAAGGGAAAATTGATTTTGGAGAAACCAAAGAAGAAGCTTCTGTTCGAGAAGTAATGGAAGAAACGAGTTTAGTCGATGTCAAAAGAAATCATTTTATTGGTGAAACGTATCATACTTTTCAGAATAGGCATGGGAAACGAATTCTTAAAAAGTCCTATTGGTATGAAATGGAAGCCAGTCATCAAAAAGGTAAACCACAAAAAGAAGAAGATATTGAAATTGTAGAATGGGAAAAACCACATTCTTTTCTTCATAATTTTTCTCCTATATATCCTAATATTAAAGAAATTATTCATCAATATTTGAATTCTAAAGAAAAATAAGATATTATCACAATTTAACTTAGTTTTGGAACTAAACTAAATAAAATGTAGTTGAGTTATAAAATTCTTATTACAATGAAACTCAAGACTATCCCATATTCAAAATATGAAACTCAACTCCCTCAAGAAGGACATCATATCTTAGCACAACAAACAGAAGATACGGTATTTGTATATCAAGCATTCAATCCTAGAATTGCTAATTATGCAGTAAAGCATCAAAAATTTGGAGGAGAACATTATAAGTTTTCTAGAATGAGTTGGATTAAACCCAATTTTTTGTGGATGATGTATAGATGTGGTTGGGCATTGAAAGAAAATCAAAAAAAGGTGCTTGCTATAGAAATAAAAAAGACACATTTTGATTTGATTTTATCCAAAGCTATTTTTAGTTCGTTCAAAACGCAATTATATTCATCGCGTGAAGAATGGCAAGAGGATATCAAAAATTCTGATGTAAGATTACAATGGGATCCAGATCATCATCCTAATGGAGAAAAATTAAAAAGAAGAGCCATTCAACTCGGATTACGAGGAGAAATACTTCATCAATTTGGAACAGAATGGATCGTTTCAATTGAAGATATTACTGATTTTGTTTTAGCACAAGGCAAAAAATTAAAAACTGACTTTGAAGATCTTGAAGTCATTGAAGAAAGTATATATCCTATTACGTCAGAAATTACTAGAAAAAGAATAATTATATAATTTGCTAATAAATCCGTAAAGTCCACAGTCAATGAGCCCACAGACCACAGTTATTATTAGAATTACTTTGACAATAGTATTTTGTAGATGATGCACTTCATAATTTTTGACTCTATCAGATTTTATGCAAAAAAAATTAATTCAGGTTGTGTTAACTATGTGGTTCCTCTATTTATTTGTCGCCAAATTGATATGACCAT
>JAHDII010000118.1:7378-8818 GCA_020630895.1 Saprospiraceae bacterium | reverse complement strand
AACTTTGCTATAGTATTTCCCTATAAAACTACTAATACAAATTCTTATGAAATTTTATACATTAATTTTATTAACAATTGTTTCATTAGTATCTTTTGCAAATACTAATAATTGGGATACTAACTATTCTGGATTAGAGAAGACTCATGATATTGAAAACATGATGGATCCCCTTGTTGTAAGTCTGGGATGTCCTGCCACACCTCAAGAAGAAAATAATCATTCTGAAACTATAACTATCACAGTAGGAGCAAATACTTCTGGACAAGGAATGGGTACAGGGACGATTAATTTTCCTTCTGGAATTTATTCTTCTATTCCTGTTAATGCAACAGATATTAATGTTTCTCTTACTACTACCATTCAAACATTAGGAGGATCTTTTCTCAATGAAATTATTATTTATTTAGATGCTCCCGGAACTTTTGCCGATTTGAATAATTATGCTCCTTCCTCTGGTGAAGTAGGTGGAGGTACTCAAACATATGTTGAAAATTTTGGAGATGGAGATCCTACAGGTGCATGGGTATTTAATATTATTGATATTTTCAATGATGCGGGTATTGATGCTGAAGTTACTTTTGTAGTCAATTTAAGTTGGACTATTCCTCCTATGCCTTCTGATTGTGATACCATTGTTTGTAATGCTTATTCTTTAGTTTTAGATACTGAATTACCTGGTTTAACTTATAATTGGTCAACATCAGAAACGAGTCAAAGTATTACTGTAACTGAATCTGGAGTTTATACTGTTACTGTAAGTGATGGTACTTCTATAGCTACAGATGAAATCATGGTTACTTTTTCTTCTACTTATGAAGAAAATGATATTACACTTTGTTCTGGAGAATCTATCACTATAGGAACGAATACTTATGCTACTACAGGAGATTATACAGATCTCCTCCAAACATGGGAAGGATGTGATTCTACTATAGTAACACATTTAACTATTTTAGATGAAATTATTGAAGAAACATATCCACAAATTTGTAATGGGCAATCCATTACTGTAGGAACAAATACTTATAACACAACAGGGGATTATACAGATGTTTTTACTTCTTGGCAAAACTGTGATTCTACTATTATTACTCATCTTATTGTTTTAGATGAAATTATTGAAGAACAATACTTTGAACTTTGTGATGGGGAATCTATTACTGTAGGAACGAATACTTATTCTATTACTGGAGATTATACGGATGTATTCAACTCTTGGCAAGGTTGTGACTCTACTGTAATTACTCATGTAACAGTCAATAATCATGTTATAGAAGAAAATGATATTACTATTTGTTTTGGTCAAACTTATACCGTAGGAACGAATACTTATAACACTACAGGGGATTATACAGATGTACTTCAAACTTGGCAAGGCTGTGATTCTACTATTATTACTCATCTTATTATATTAGAAGATATTATTGAAGAAAATTA
>JAHDII010000118.1:0-7278 GCA_020630895.1 Saprospiraceae bacterium | reverse complement strand
ATTATTGAAGAAAATTACCCACAGATTTGTAATGGGCAGTCTATTACGATAGGAACGAGTACTTATAATGCAACAGGTGATTATACCGATGTCTTGACTTCTTGGCAAGGATGTGATTCTACCGTAATTACGCATTTATCTGTTGTTAATAATATTGTAGAGGAACAAGATATTGAAATTTGCGATGGTCAATCTTTTACTGTAGGAAATAATACTTATACTACTGCAGGTGATTATTCTGATATGTTCACTTCTTGGCAAGGTTGTGATTCTACTATCATTACTCATTTATCTATTATTACTGAAATTACGGCAGAACAAGATATTGAAATTTGTAATGGAGAATCGATCACTATAGGAAATAATACTTATACCGAAGCAGGAGATTATACAGATATGTTCACTTCTTCGCAAGGTTGTGATTCTATTTTAATTACTCATCTTACTGTTATTCCAGATATTATTGAAGAAGAAGATGTGATTTTATGTAATGGAGAAACATATACAATAGGAAATAATACTTATGCTTTTTCAGGAGATTATACAGATATATTTACCTCTTGGCAAGGTTGTGATTCCACTGTAATTACTCATCTTACTATATTAGAAGATATTATTGAAGAAAACACTGTAGGTATTTGTGATGGACAATCATATACTGTAGGAAATAATACTTATTCTACAGAAGGAACTTATACAGATATATTAACTTCTTATCTAGGTTGTGATTCTACTGTAATTACATACCTTTCTATAACCGATAATATAGAAACTGTTAATGAGATTGAATTATGTCCTGGTCAATCTTATACTGTAGGAAACAGTACTTATACTACAGCAGGTACTTATAACGATATATTTACTGCTGTAGGAGGATGTGATTCAATCGTAACATCAATTATTACTATAATCACAGAAATTAATGAAGAATTAACTTTCGAGCTTTGTGATGGAGAATCTGTTACTGTAGGAACAAGCGTTTATTCTTCAGCAGGTACTTATACAGATGTTTTAACTTCTTTTGGAGGATGCGACTCTATTATTACTTCAATTATTAGTGTTTTACCTCCTAATACCTTTGAGCAAGAAGCTGAAATTTGTGATGGACAATCTTTTACCGTAGGAAATAGTGTCTATCAAACTAGTGGTTCTTATACTGATATTTTCATAGGAAGTAATGGATGTGATTCTACCGTTTATACTAACTTAACTGTTATTACTAATATTACAGAAGAACAAGATATTCAAATTTGTGATGGACAATCATATACTGTAGGGAATAATACTTATACACAAGAAGGTACTTATACCGATGTTTTGACTTCAGCAGGTGGTTGTGATTCTACTGTAATTACTCATCTTACTATTGTTACAACTATTATTAATGAACAGGAAGTAACTTTATGTGATGGAGAAACAATTACAGTAGGAACAAATACTTATTCACAAGAAGGTATTTATACTGATAATTTTATTTCTTCAGGGGGATGTGATTCTATTGTAATTACAACTATTACGATAGGACAAAGTAGTTTTGAAGAAAATATCGTGAGTATTTGTCAAGGAGAATCTATTACTGTAGGAAATAATACTTATAATGAATCAGGTATTTATACTGATGTTTTAAACACATATTTAGGTTGTGATAGTACCATTATTACTACATTAGAAGTTGTAGAAACTATTGTAAGTGAAGAAATTATCCAATTATGTGAAGGAGGAGAATATGAAGGTAATATTTATACTGAAAATACAACATTAACAACCGAAGGAACAAGTTATTTAGGTTGTGATAGTATTCATTATACTTATATAGAAGTTCTTAGTGAAATTAGTATTGAAATTATTACTACAGATGATTTATGTAACACACAATCTGGTAGCGTATCAGCTCTTGTATTTAGTGGCGTGGCTCCTTATACATATTATTGGAATACCGAAGATACAGATCCTTTTTTAAACAATTTAGGAGCAGGAACTTATGAAGTAACTGTAACAGATGCTAATGGTTGTACAGGTATTGCATCTAGCACTATTACAGCAGCAACTAGTTTAGAAGTAGATTATGAAGTGACAGAAGTAGATTGTAATGGTAATGCTACAGGTAATATCAATATCAATGTATTGAATGGTGCAGCTCCTTATCTATTTTCTTGGACAGGTCCTAATGGTTTTACTGCCGATACAGAAGATATTATTAATGTACCTGCAGGTAATTATACCATTATTATTATTGATGCTAATAATTGTGGCTTTGGTACAACTATAGAAGTAGCTGAGCCTAATCCTTTAACCGTTGAAGTACTAACGTATCCTAATACTGAAGATGGAAATGGATTTGCAATTGCTTCTATTTCTGGAGGTACGGCTCCTTATAATTTCTATTGGAGTAATAATGCTACGACTCCTTCTATTGGAGAACTAGTTGAAGGAAATTATGCAGTTACGATAGAAGATGCAAATGGCTGTGTAACTGAAGGAGAAGGTTTTGTCAATACAAGTACAACAAGTACAAATGAAATTGAAAATTTAATATCATTTAATATTTTACCTAACCCTAGTGATGGACATTTTGCAGTAAAGTTTGAAATGAGTGAATATTCAGAATTACAACTTTCTATTTTTGATTTATCTGGAAAAATGGTTCATCAAATAAATAATCTTAATGGAACTCTATTTAATGAAGAAATTTATTTAGATGTTTCAACAGGAACTTATTTATTAATTTTAGATAATGGTATTTCTAGAAAAGTAGAAAAAATTCTTATTCAACGATAAATTAATTCATTAAAAATTCTAAAAAAGTACGATAACATTATTTATTATCGTACTTTTTTTTATTAAAAAAAAATATATTGAGCCAATCGAAATGTATTCGCATGAGCATCTACAATATCTGCAATTTTAGGAGAATATCCTCCACCCATAGAAATAGCAATAGGAATATTATTTTTCTTACATAATCCTAATACAAATTCATCTCTTTTTTTACACCCTTCTTTTGAAATATTTAAACGTCCTAACTTATCTGAATGAATAATATCTACCCCTGATAAATACAAAATAATATCGGGTTGCACCATATCAATTAAACGAGGTAACGTATGATATAGCTGATTTAAATAAAAAGTGTCTTCGCATTTATCTGGTAAACCAATATCTAGATCTGATTTTTCTTTTTGAGTAGGATAATTTTTTTCTCCATGCATACTAAAAGTAAAAACACGAGATTCATGTTCAAAAATTTTGGCGGTTCCATTTCCTTGATGAACATCTAAATCTACAATTAATATTTGTTGAACTAAATTATTTTTTAATAAATAATTCGAAGCAATTGCAAAATCATTTAATAAACAAAATCCTTCTCCTCTATCTCTAAAAGAATGATGTGTCCCTCCAGCAACATTCATAGAAATACCATATTTCAAAGCAAATAAACAACAATCAATTGTTCCTTGTGAAATATAAGTTCCTCTATCTACTAAATCTTTTCTAAGAGGAAAGCCAATCTTTCGAATTTCTCTAGGATTCAAATCTAAATTTTTAAGCCGAGTCCAATAATTTTCAGAATGGGTATATAAAATGATTTCTTCCTCAATGGCTTTAGGGTGAAAAAAATTGTCCTCTACAATTGTTCCTTCATATAATAATTGCTCTGGTATCAATTCATATTTTATCATAGGAAATCTATGATTTACAGGCAATTGATATTTGTATATTGGTGAAAAAGCAATTTTTAGCATAAAAAAATAGCAGATTGAAACACAATATCTTATTCTTTTGTAAATTTATGCTTTGTTCTAACAATTTTCATCAAATTATTACCAAAATATTATGGCAAAAAGAGGAAGTAAAACTACAAGAAAAAAGAAAACAACAAAATACAGTAAAGAAACGTACCTTAATTGGTATGAAACTGCTCTTCGTGTTAGACGTTTTGAGGAAAGGGCTTTAGTAGAATATGGGCAACAAAAAATACGTGGTTTTTGTCATGTTTATATAGGACAAGAAGCCATTGCTGCTGCTTTAACTTCTGCCATTCGTCCAGAAGATGCTCTTGTTACTGCTTATCGTCAACATGGTGTTGCTTTAGCTAGAGGAATGACAAGTCGAGAATGCATGGCAGAGTTATTTGGAAAATATACTGGCTGTGTAAAAGGAAAAGGAGGTTCTATGCATTTCTTTTCTAAAAAACATAATTATTTTGGAGGAAACGGTATTGTTGGAGCTCAAATTCCTATTGGTACAGGTATTGGTTTTGCTGAAAAATACAAAGGAACAGATAATCTTTGTGTATGTATGTTTGGTGATGGTGCTGCTCGTCAAGGAGCATTATATGAATCTTTTAATATGGCAATGACTTGGAAAGTCCCTGTATTATATATCTGCGAAAATAATGGATATGCAATGGGTACATCTGTAGAACGAACAAGTAATGTTAAAGATATTCATCAAGTAGGAGATGCTTTTGATATGCCTAACAAAGCTGTAAATGGCATGGATACTGAAGCGGTACATGAAGCTATCTTAGAAGCTTGTAATTATATTAGAGAAGGAAATGGTCCTTATTTTTTAGAAATAAAAACGTATCGTTATAAAGGTCATTCTGTTTCTGATCCTGCAAAATATCGTACTCGCGAAGAATTAAATTCTTATAGAGATAAAGATCCTATTAAATCTTTAGAAAGAACAATGCTTGATCAGAAAATTGCTTCTGAAGATGAAATAAAAGAAATTAAAAATAAAATAAAATTGGAGATTGAAGATGCTGTAAAATTTTCAGAAGAATCTCCTTTACCTCCTAAAGAAGAATTATGGAAGGATAATTATGTACAAGAAGATTATCCTTTTATTAAAGAATATTAATAAATAAAAAAGTCCTAAGTTTTTAGGACTTTTTTAATTTAGAGAGCAACCATTTTTGATCAACAATGGGAGATGTCTGTTCAATTTCTTCTAACAGATTTTCTATAGATTTTTCTTTATTTATTTTTTCAATAATTTTAATAAAATTCAAATAAGAGTCTCTCTTATTTTCTGAAATAATTTTATTCCTTTTTAAATAAATTCTAAAAGAAGCAATTAAAGATTCCAAAGCATCATATTCATCAATGTCAAAATAAATTTTAAGCATTAATTTTTTCGTATCTAAAATATAATAAATATCCGAAAACTCTACTTGTATTAAAAAATCTAATGCCTGATGAGGTTCATTTTTATAGTAATATAAATCAGCCTTATTATAATGAAAAGCATCACTTCTAAAATGCTCTTGTAAGCGATTAATATTTTCATCTATAAATTGTTCTGTTATATCAAAATGTTTTAAACGGAGTCCTAATTTCACTACATTTTTAAAGGTCCAAGGAGATAAATAATTATTTTCTAATAAAATTTCTGAAGCAATTCCTTGTTGATATAAATCATACATTTCTTGAAGAAAATAAGATACCTGATTTCCTTTTTCTAACTGCTTAATACAATAACTAATTATCATAAAATAAATTTCCTTGGATTCATTTTTATCAAATTGTAATTTATATTTTTCTAATAGGACTTTAATTTCAATAAAATAATTATCTGTTCCAATAGATAATAAATGATATAAAGATAAATAAACTTCAATGGTAGGTTGATTAAATTGTGCTTTATTTTTATCTAAAAATTCAATAATTTCTTGAATAAAATAAATATTATATTTATTAGAAATAATTCTTTGATTACTTAATATATGACAAGCATATTTCAATTTATTTGCAAAATAATAAACATCAAAAGCATCTACTACTTCTTGTAAATAAATTTCTCTATTTCTAATATTCTTTTTTTTATCATTTTTATTAGCAACCTCTGATAATAAAAATTTCTTATAATAAAATTCAGTATCTCTTTTAACAGACAAGTTCAATTGTTCTTGTGTTTTTTGATATATGAAATTATAATTTTTTTCTCCTCCCCTTTTAATATAAGCTAGTAATAAGTGATATTCTTGTATTAATTCTCTTTCTTCTGTAATACGTAAACTAATATACCTCTCCAACAATTTCAACAAGAAATTCATCATATATTTACACTTCTTATCATCAAAACTCTCATGAGGATATAATTTTTTCATTATTTTTCTACGATCAACCTTTTTATCATCGAAATTTGGAGCGATTTTTCGTAGAAGAGTATACAAGCGACTCAATTCTTCATTCTTATTAAAATAAGGAGAAACCAAAAATTCATTAAAATCTCGGTAGTCTTTCTTATCAAAAGTGCGTAAAACTGTAATTAATTTACTATTTTTCATAAACTTTAATAAAATACAACTCAAAAACAATCATTTTTTACTGACTTATGAATTAACATAAAAATTTGATTACCAATAAATTAAACACCAAAACAATTAAAAAAATGACTAAAAATACTTGACAAATATACTGATTTGTATTTGAATTGTAGTTATCCCTCCTTTAGATTTGTAGTATCAATTACAAGAAAATAAGATGAAACAACATTTATTCATACTAATACTAAGCATTTTAGCTTTTTCTTTTACAGAATTAAAAGCTCAAAATGATCTTAATACTGTTTATCCTGGAGATGTCAATAATAATGGTATTGTTAATGGTGTAGATGCTTTATGGTGCGGAACAGTTTATGGCGAAGGTGGAGGAAATAGATTAGATACGACTATAGTTTGGGCGGCTTATGATATTCCGATAAATCCTTGGTTAGATACTTTTCCTACTACGGATATACAAAAACACTTTGGAGATTGTAATGGAGATGGTGTTGTTTTAGATGATGATTTTGAAGCCTTTACTCTAAATCATAATTTAACTCATAGTACATTATTTCCTGATATATTTTTTGAGGGTATTTTAGGAGAAGATCCCTTATTAGATTTTGATACCCCAAACCCCATTACTACAACACCCAATGATACTATTAGTGTTCCAATCACTCTAGGTTCTGATAATATACCTGTAAATTCTTTTCATGGAATTACTTTTTCTATAGAATTTGATTCCGATTATGTCAGTCCTTTTGGTGCTAGTTTTAATTATTCTGATACATGGACAGGTACTATCAACGAGGTTAAAATCATTGAAACATGGGATAATCCTTATGTAATGAATATTACTATCACTCGATTGAATTTATCCAATGTTTCTGGAAATGGAGGACTAGGAACACTCAATGTAGTCATTGAAGATAATGTTCCTGATCGTCGTCCTGATACAGAAATTGCTCAAATGAAACGGGCTAAAATGGTAAATCATGATTTAG
>JAHDII010000117.1 GCA_020630895.1 Saprospiraceae bacterium | reverse complement strand
CTTTCATAATATTATTGATAAAGGTTTCTTCACCTCCAACTATATCAATATTTGCTGTTTTAAATGCCTCAGACAATGCGATAGCTTGAGCTTCAGCAATAGCTTTTTGAATATCAATTTGAGCTAATTCTACCGCCTGATCTTTTGCTAATCTCAATTTGAATTCTTCATGCTCCTTCCCTACTCCATCTAATTTTTTCATTGCCAAAGCTTTTTGCTCTACTCCTTTAGCATCTGCTAAAGCTTTTTGTTCCATAACTTTAGCTTCTGCTAAACCTTGCTTTTCAATGGCATCAGCTTTGTGCTGAATTCCTACGGCTTCTGCAATAGCTTTTTGCTCCATAACTTTAGCCTCAGTTAATCCTTCTAATTCTTTGGCTTTCGCTTTAGCTTCAATCACTTGTGCTTCAGATAAACCAATAGTTGCTTCTTCTGCAGCTTTAGCTTCAGCAATAATTTTTCTTGATTCAGCATCTTTTTCAGCAGCTTTCATTTTAGCTTCTGCATCAATTAAGATTTTTTTAGCATTAATTTCTGCTGCTAACCTTTCTGCTTCTGCTAATTTTTCTGCTTGAATTTTAGCAGAATCTCCATGCTCCTCCGCTTGAATAATGGCAACATTTTTCTTTCTATCAGCATCCGCTATAGCACGAGTATCTTTGATTTTTTCTTCCTCCTCTACTACTTTTTTCTCTACCATAATTCTATCACGAATCACATCTTGAATATTCTTTTTCTCTTCTTCAATGGCACGAGTTTTCTCGATTTCAGCTAAAGCAACAATTTTTTCTTTTTCTGTTTGCTCTAACAAACGATCTTTTTCTACACGCTCTTCTTCTACTTTTTCCGTTCTTTCTTTATTTTTAGATGCTACTAATACTTGACGTAATTTATTTTCTTCTGCAACGTCCAATTCTTCTTGAGTTTTAATACGCACCAATTCTCCTTTTAAGCGTTCTTCTTCATTCACTTTTTGAATTTCAGCTTCCTCTCTTGCTTTAATATTTGCTATTTCTCTTTTTTGTCTTTCTTCTTTCTCTGCCAATTGACGATCATACTCTAAAATAGCTTCACGTGCTTCTACATCTTGCTCTTTTAAAGTCTTTTCTTCTTCTCTACGGATATAATTGGCTTTTACTCTTTGTTGAGCGGTCAAATCTGTAATTTTCTTGATTCCTTCTGCATCTAAGATGTTGTTGTCTTTTAAATATTCTATAGGTGTTTGCTCTAAATAATCAATTGCAGCATCATCTAAAATATAACCATTCAAATCTCTACCAATCGAGTCTAATATTTTTTTCTTAAATTCATCTCTTGAATCATATAACTGTTCGAATTGCATTTGCTTACCTACAGTTTTTAATGCTTCAGAAAATTTGGCTTCAAATAAATTTCTTAAGGTTTCAGGATCAGAGGCCCTTTTACAACCAATGGTTTGAGCCACATTTTTAATATCATCACTATTTTTATTCACTCTCACAAAAAAGACAACTTTAATGTCTGCTCTGATATTATCATTACAAATTAATCCATCTTCTTTTAATCGAGCAATTTCAATAGTTTTAACTGATAGGTCCATCATTTCTACCATATGCATGACAGGAATTACAAACATTCCTTTATCGTACTCTACTTTTGTGCCACCATAACCTGTACGAACCATCGCCATTCCTTGTGGTATTTTTTTATACCACCTTACCATCATTGAAACAATTGTAAATAATAATAAAACAATTGCTATTGCACCCAAATATACATATTGCATAATATTTAAAATTTAAAGGGTTAAAAAATATGTTTTGATTAATAATTTGATTTTTCAAAAAGACCTATTTCTAGATCGTCAATAATATATCCATGTAAATCTATACCTATTAAATTAAGAATGTTCATTTTAAATTTATAAATAGATTCACTAATTTCTTCAAATGTCATGTTTTTTCCTAATGCTTTGACTGCTTGGGTAAATTTCACCTCAAATAAATTTCTCAAAGTCTCTGATTTTGTTGCTTGTTTGCAACCTACTTTTTGAGCGACACTAAGAATATCACCAATATTTTTATTCACTCTTAGAAAAAAGATACAATTAATATCTGCTCTAATACCATCTTTACAAATCAATCCATTTTCTTTACACAAATCAATTTCAATAGTTTTAATAGATAAATCTATTATTTCTACCATTTGAATTATTGGGATAACAAACATTCCCTTATCCCACTCTACTTTTACACCGCCATACCCTGTACGAACCATAGCCATTCCTTGTGGTACTTTTTTATATAATCCTATCATTTTTTAGTTATAATTTATCTTCTTTTTCTATCCAATAAAAGTTTTCATTTTTAGAAAATCCAACAATAATAACTTTTATTCCCTTTTCTAAAAGGACATCATTTTCAGATTCTAATTTGACCATAATTCTATGTATGTCACCTTCTATATTTATTTCTACTTGACCTACTTCTTTATTAGATGCTGGTAAAATCAATTCTCCTTGTAATCCTATGTAATCAATAGGTTCAACTCCTTGATTCATATTTTTAAATATAGGTATTAAAGGTGTTGTACAAAATTTAGCAATAATTAAACCGACTAATAATATAGGCATAAATGTAAATATAGCAAACCAAATATCTCCTTTCCCTATGTAATGATTTAATAACATAGCTATTACCCACATACTAATAACAGTTATAGTATATATAATCATAAAGGGAATCTTTCCAAAATTAAAAAAGGATAATGCCCCTGCAAATAATCCTATATCTGAATCGATATCAGCATCTAAATCCATATCTATGTCGATATCTATAGATGAAATATCAAAAGCACCAATGATCACACTCATCATGTATATGATACTAAACATCATTAATATAGTATAAACTATATTTGCGGGTTGTACTGCTTCATTTAATAATTCTACCATGGGATCTACAATTTAATGAGTCCAAAAATAGTGATTTTCACAAACTTAATATTACTTGAAAATAGTTTTAAGTAATGGATTATCGTTTTGTAATTATAGCCATAAATAGCAAAAATATGAGATTAAAATCCACTTTTATCGGTAAATCCAAGAAGAAACTAGATAAAGTTAAGGAAATCTAAAAAAAGAGGTTTAAATTTAAATATAAAGGAGTGATATCAGCATATCTCTATCAAAAATAAAATATGAAGTCAATTTTTAAAAAAATAAGAAAAAAAGTTTTAAACAAAACACAAATAGGTAAATATTTCCTTTATGCTATTGGCGAAATTTTATTGATAATTATTGGAATTTTAATTGCTGTAAATATTAATGAAAGAATCAAAAAATCGGAAGATGCAAAGTTAAGATGTACGTATTTAAATGAATTACTATATACTTTTGAATATGATATCAAAGATGTAAAGGGCAATATTAAAGCGTTTAAAGAATGGAATCCTAAAATTCATAATCTATTTAATGCTCTTAAAGGTGATACATTAAGTAAAATTGATTCTTTGTATGAAAAATTCGGAACTGTAGGAAATTTTATCTTTTTTGGTCAAAGAAGTAAATCTAAAATTGAAGAATTAAAATATTCAAATACCAATCTTATTAAAAATAGAAAACTTAAAAATAAGATTTTATTATATCAAGATGAAAATATTTCTTTTATTAGAGTCCTTGAAAAAAGGTATGATCTTGTTGGTGAAGATATACGAGACTACTATACAAATCATTTTAAAGGATATAATTACGGGAAGGCCTTTCCTATCAATATTGAAACAATAAAAAAAGATAATCGATATTTTTCTCTTGTATTTCAGCGATTAAAGATGAATTATTTATTACAAGAACATTATGAAAAATTAATTTTGAAACAAGAAGAAATAAAAGTTCTTATCATTCAAGAGATTGAAAAAAATTGTAATTAAAAATGAGTCGTTTGCTACCTATATATAAAAAAGTAGGATTTCAACATTTCACTGGTTTTATCGATCCCTCAGGAAAAATTGTTGTTGAACCTCAATATATTCGAACTACAGATAGTGATGATGGTTGGATAGTAGCTAATTTAACAACAGACGAACAAAAAGAAAGAGTTTTCATTCTTAATCCTAAAGGAGAAATTTCATCTGAATTATTTGGAATAGATGCTGCATGGTCTTTTTCTGAAGGAATAAGTCATGGTTATAAAAGTGAAGGAGATTGTAATTGTGTTCTTTTCAATAAAGAAGGTGAGATTATTCATGAATTTGAAAGAGGAGTTGGAGTATTTGAATCTTCTCGAGAAAATAAAATACTTCTTTGTCGTTCTAATCAAATAGATGGAGGATATCACCTTGCCTTTTTTGACACTCAAAAACTCAAAATGGCTACTGATTTTAGTTATGAAGATTTTGTGAGTTCTTTCTATGAAGGCTTAGCTGTTGTCTATGATATTGATGCTACAATTACTTCTTATTTTGTGAATCATCAATTTGATGTTTTTGAAACAATCCCCTGTTTATTAAATGAAAAAAAATCAAAATTTAATCAAGGAATTGCTCCTGTAAGAGAAAAAAAACGAAAAAAAAGATATGAATCTGTAGATTTTTTCATCAATAAAAAAGGTAAAAAAGCATTTGATTTAGATTTCAAAGAGGCATTTCCTTGTAATGGGGGATTTGCAAGTGTAATATTTTTAGATAGAGATTACGGTATTATCAATTCCCTAGGAGAAATCATATATAAAACATCTCGATATCATTTAGGAAATTATTTTTATAATAAAATAGGTAGCTGTTATGATCCCTCTTCAAAAAAATATGGAATAATTGATGTTCAAGGAAATATTCTCAGCCCTTTAGATTTTGATTTTATAAATGTTGGCTCCAATTTTATCATTGGTAATAAAAATAATAAGGCATATTATATTCAAACCAATGGAGAAATTATACACCCTTTATATATTTAATTTCCTTCTCAAAAAAAACATCCCGAATTTTATTTATTAAAATTCGGGATGTTTTTTAATTTTTAAATTTAAAGCATTTTACTTTCTAAATGCATATAAATATTCATCTGGATAATCTTCATAAAATCCTTCAAGCATTACTTTATTTCCTTTTTTTACAGACCTAAGAATCGTATTCAAATCATTAATAGAGCCTACTTTTTTATCGTTTACTTTAGTAATAATATATCCTGGCTCCATATTCGTAGCATGAATTTTACTATTTCTAAGAATAGAAATAACTTTTACTCCACTTGTTTTCATTCTTGCACTTTCTTGTTGAGTAAGTTGTCGTAATTCAAAGCCTAAATCTTGTAGATCTTTTTGATTTCCTTGAGCAATAGAAGTTGAATTATATCTATCTTTCAATGTTACCTTAGTTGTTCCTAATTCTTTATTTCTAAAATATTGGATAGATATTTCATCTCCAGGTCTAAATTGTCCTACAATTTCTTGTAATTCAGGAATAGATTTGACTTTTTTATTATTAATAGCAGTAATGACATCCCCTTGTTTTAATCCTGCATCATCTGCTGCACCATCAGGATTCACATATCTTATATATACTCCATCAAGAGAAGGAAGTCCTAATTCTTCCATGATTGTTTTATTGACTTCATCAATTCCTATATTCAATAAACCTCTTTGTACTTTTCCATATTCCTTTAAATCATCTACAACTTTTTTTACTAAATTAGAAGGCACCGCAAAAGAATAACCCTCATAGCGTCCTGATTTTGTAATTATCGCTGTATTTATTCCTACTAAATCTCCATTAGTATTCACTAATGCTCCTCCAGAATTACCTGGATTTACTGCTGCATCTGTTTGAATAAAAGATTCTATGGCATAACGATCTTCTAATATTTCAATATTTCTTCCTTTAGCACTAATAATTCCAGCAGTAACGGTAGATGTTAGCGAAAAAGGATTTCCTATAGCTAAAACCCATTCTCCTATTTTAGAATTATCCGAATTTGCAAATTTTACATTAGGTAGATTTTTTTCTTTAATTTTTAATAATGCCAAATCTGTTGTAGGATCTGTACCTTTTAATTCTGCAGTATAAGTTCTTTTATCATTTAGTGATACTTCAATTTTTGAAGCTCCTTCAATAACATGATTATTGGTAACAATATATCCATCTTTAGAAATAATTACCCCTGAACCAGAAGAAGAAGCATAATTCGCACTTCCCCACCAATCATAAGATTTAGATATTGATTTAATATGTACTACTGCTGCTGTTACTTTTTCTGCTGCATTGACAAAATCAGAGGGAGCAGCAATTATATATTTTTCTTTTTGAGAAGATTCAGCAAAATTGGTGTATTTAGATGTTCCTTTATCTGTAGGAGTAATAATTTGAGGTTGAGGAGCAAAAAATGTAGCATATGTATATACTGCAACAAAAGAACTCAATAAACTAATCAACAAAAATGGGAATAATTTTTTCATACTATATAGTATATAATAAATAAGAATAAAAAAGATTAATATAATTCAACTGCCAAAATATTGAGAATACACTTTATATTCAAGTATATCCTCGTTAATTTCTGTTAAATTACTATATATTTAGACAAATCAATCATTTGTTTTTTATATAACAGTTTAATTTTATAATTATTTTAAAAATAAACATTTTTTCATATCTTCATTTTTCCATAATTGAGAACTCTTTAGAGTTTCTATATTTTCATAAAAAAAAAAGAAAATGAATCAAAAAAAAGAAAAAAAATTATTTGTAGATCCTAATGATGGAGAATATATTGGTAATGTTTTTGGATGGAAAACATCATTAATTAGTGGGGGTGTTATTTTATTGTTTATTGCTTTTTATTATTTAGCATCTTATCAAAATAAAAAAGATCCTAATTTCAGAAATATAGAAGAATATGAAAATAGAACTAACCAAGAACAAACTGATAGTAGTTTAATTCAATAATATTATGAACATTCATTTTTACAAATATCAAGGTACAGGAAATGATTTTATTATCATTAATGATTGGGATTTATCTTTTCCCTCAAAAAATAAATCTTTAATTCATTTATTATGTGATCGAAAATTTGGGATTGGTGCGGATGGATTAATTTTATTACAAAAGCATCATCAATATGATTTTAATATGCAATATTTTAATGCGGATGGTAAAGAAAGTAGCATGTGTGGAAATGGAGGAAGATGTATTGTAGCATTTGCAGCAAAAATGAATGTTATCCAAGAAAAGACAATTTTTATGGCGATTGATGGATTGCACCAAGCTATAATAAAAAATAATTGGGTCGATTTAAAAATGTCTGATGTCAATGGTATTGAATTTTATAATAACGATATTGTTTTAAATACTGGTTCTCCTCATTATATTCAATTTGTTTCTTCGTTAAAAGATATTGATATTTATAATGAGGGAAAAAAAATTAGATATAATAATACTTTTAAAAAAGAAGGCATTAATGTAAATTTTGTAGAAAAAAATAATGAACATTTTATTCAAGTGGCTACTTATGAACGAGGAGTTGAAAATGAAACACTTTCTTGTGGAACAGGAGTTACAGCAGCAGCTATCGCTTACGGATTAAATCAAAAAGGAAATACAGAAATAAAAATTCAAACTAAAGGCGGTTTATTGCATGTTAGATTTAATCATCAAGGAAATTATGTTTTTGATAATATTTGGTTAAGTGGTCCTGCTGATTTTGTTTATGAAGGAAACATTAATTTTCCATCATAAATCCCATTTTAAAAAAAATAGGAAAAGTAACTTTTCTTTTATTCGTTCCCCACTCTTTTTTTAATCTATCAGAAATTAAATCCAAGGGATTTTCTTTATTCTTTTTCATATATCGATTTACACTTGACCAAGTACTTAAATAGCCTAATAGTTGTTCTACAGTCCAATAATATTCAGAATAAAATGTTCTTTTTTGAATATTATAATAAGGAAAAGGAATAGAGGTATATTGTTCTTCTATATATTTTCTTTCTGGAGTCCAATAAGTATTTAAAACGCCGTCATATAATTCTAAAATAATTTCATCAATTTTTGAATTTATATTTAATAATTCATATCCCCAAACAGCAATTGCTCCATTAGGTTTTAATATTCTTTTGGCTTCATTATGAAATAAATTAAAATCAAACCAATGTAGAGCTTGTCCTATGGTAATTAAATTTACAGATTGATCTTTTAATTCTGT
This sequence comes from Saprospiraceae bacterium, assembly GCA_020630895.1. Taxonomy (GTDB): domain Bacteria; phylum Bacteroidota; class Bacteroidia; order Chitinophagales; family Saprospiraceae; genus JAHDCE01. The sequence continues at coordinate 657 of JAHDII010000117.1, read as the reverse complement.
TTCTTCAATTTTTGCAACTTGATAAATAATATTTTCTTTTTTTCCTGCATGTTCTAATTGTTTTGAACTAATATCAATTGCGATTATTTTTTTAAAATGTGGAGATAATCGAATCGCTACTTGACCATTTCCTGTTGCACCATCTAATAATAATTCTTTTTCTTTGGTATGTTCTAAAATAAAAGAAAATAATTCTTGAGGATAATTAGGGCGAAATTTAGCATATAAGGATGCTTGGGTAGAAAAATAATCTTTCATTATGATTTTATTTTACATTATCAGAAATTGATTTTAAAATTATTTTGTTTTATTGACTTCATATTAATTCCAACAATTGAACGAATCCATAAGTTGTATTTTGAAAAATATTATTATGATTTTTACAATGTCTTATTAAAATTATTGATTACTCGTTCATAAATTATGAGAGTTGAAACATTATTATTTATTGAATGAATTATTGTATTTATTACAATAGTTTTAATCTTATAAAACAAGTTATTTTTATCAATCAAAAATATATTTTAATTCATTTAAGGAATAAGAAAATTAGGAATAAAAAATAATTATTGAAGCTATAAGACTTTAATTTTTTAAAATGTTTTTAATTCATTTAATTAAAAAATAACTTAAATAATTAAAAATTAAAAACATTTT